>NZ_JBFBKP010000017.1:0-66518 GCF_040702285.1 Arthrobacter sp. NPDC080086 | reverse complement strand
CCGCGGGCAGTCCCGGTACGAAAGAAGTGAAGCCTTGCTGGTGCCATGGCTTCACGGTAGGAGCCTGAACGCGGCGGGCTTAGCCCCGGTCCGGGCTATGTGGACAAGCTACAGCGGGAAGCTGCAGGTGCCTTAGTTGGCGGCGGCGGTCGGAGCCGCGGCCGGGGTGGCAGCCGGTGCGGCGGGCGCCACGGAGCTGCCTTTGGAATCGCGGGAATCGGTCCGGTAGAAGCCGGAGCCCTTGAAGACGACTCCGACGCTGTTGAACTTCTTGCGCAATGTTCCCTGGCACTCCGGGCAGGTCGTCAGCGATTCATCGGAGAACGACTGCACGGTCTCGAAGGCGTGGTTGCAGTCCTTGCAAGCGTAGGCGTACGTGGGCACTGGGTTCCTCCTCTAGGACAAACGAGCAGGTCCCGTACTGCGTCCCTCCCGTCCGCTCCTTGAGGGGCGGCTGGCTCGGGGAGCCAGGGGATTAGCAGTCACAGGGCCTGAGTGCTAATTCTATCACCGCGCGAACAAGTGGAAGAATATGCGGCGTCAGCGGCTGGCGACTGTGGGAACAAGGCCGTCGGGCGTGAGTGCGGCCCCGACCTTCCGGTCGAAGACTTCGACGGGGATGGTGCCCGCGGGCAACACTTCATCGGCGTAGACGACGCCGGCAGTCGGCACCGGGTGGCTGCCGTCGTTCCCGGGCAGGGCCGAGAGGGCGGCGAGGAACTTGTCGTAGTAGCCGCCGCCCTGGCCGATCCGGTTTCCGTCGAGGTCCACCGCGGTGGCGGGAACGAAGATTCCGGCTGCCCCCGCCACGGCATCGGTGCCAAGCCGTTCCCCGATTGGTTCCTGAAGCGGCGCGTACCGGCTCCGCGCGTATTCGCTCTGCGGCGTCCACACCACCCAGCTCAGTTCCAGGTCCGGCTCGCAGACGGGAAGCAGCACCCTATGCCCGGCGTCGTGCAGGGCCTCCAACAGGGGAAGAGTCGGCGGCTCCGAGCCGACCCCCAGGTAGGCGGCGAAGGTGCCTGTTCCGCCGTCGGTAAGCGACGCCGCCCACGCGGCGCCGTGCACGGCCAGGGCTGAACCGGCCGCCGAGCGCGCCGCCGGCGTCATTGCCGCCCGACGCTGCCGGTGCCGGGTGCGGATCGCTTCCTTGGTGTCCCTGTCGCGCGCTTCCATGCAGTGGCTCCTTCGCCTCGCCGGCCGGGCAAACACGCCGCAGCCGCACCGTAAGGGCAATTACCTGATGTTTGCCCCCTCGGTTAGATTAGTCGGGTGAAGACACCTAACGCCTCCGTCCGCAAGGCCGTCATCCCCGCAGCGGGCCTCGGCACCCGCTTCCTTCCCGCCACCAAGGCGATGCCGAAGGAGATGCTGCCCGTCGTCGACAAGCCGGCCATCCAGTACGTGGTCGAGGAAGCCGTCAAGGTGGGCCTCAACGACGTCCTGATGATCACCGGGCGCAGCAAGCGGGCCCTTGAAGACCACTTCGACCGGGTCCCCACCCTGGAGGCGACCCTCGAAGCAAAGGGTGACACCGCCAAGCTCGAGTCCATCCAGGCCGCCAGCAACCTCGGCGACATCCACTACGTCCGCCAGGGTGACCCGATGGGCCTCGGCCACGCTGTGCTGCGTGCGAAGCAGCACGTCGGCTACGAGCCGTTCGCCGTCCTGCTCGGTGATGACCTGATCGACGCCCGCGACGAACTGCTGAGCACCATGATCGAGGTGCAGGCCAAGACCGGCGGTTCGGTCGTGGCCCTGATCGAGGTCGATCCGTCCCAGATCAGCGCCTACGGCTGCGCCGACGTCGAGGCCGTCGACGGCGAAGACTACGTGCGCATCAACCACCTCGTGGAGAAGCCCGACGTCGAAGACGCGCCCTCCAACCTGGCGATCATCGGCCGTTACGTCCTGCACCCGGCCGTCTTCGACGTGCTGGAGCGCACCGAGCCCGGCCGCGGCGGCGAGATCCAGCTCACCGACGCACTGCAGGAACTCGCCGCCGGCGAGGGTGAAGGCTACGGCGTGTACGGCGTCGTCTTCCGCGGCCGCCGCTACGACACCGGCGACAAGCTGAGCTACCTGAAGGCCTGCGTCCAGCTGGCCTGCGACAGCGAAGACCTGGGCCCGGGCCTGCGGGAGTGGCTGCCGGGCTTCACCGCCGGGCTGACGCACTAGTCCCGTGGGGGGCAGCTTCACCTGGCCGGTCACGCTGGAGAGCGGCGACCTGGTCCTGCGGCCGATCCGGTACCGTGACCGCCGCGAGTGGAGCGCCCTCCGCGCCCGGAACGAGCAGTGGCTGGCCCCCTGGGAGGCGTCCAACCCGGCTCCCGGGGGCGGCCTGCCCAACTACCGGCAGATGGTGAGTTCGCTGAAAGCCCAGGCGGCACAGGCGACGGCCCTGCCGTTCGTGATTGCTGCCTGGACGCCGGGACACCGGGAACCCGTCATTGTGGGGCAACTGACCGTCTCCTCGATTGTGTGGGGCTCGGCCATGATGGCCACGCTGGGGTACTGGGTGGACCAGGACCGGGCCGGGCAGGGCATCGCGCCCACCGCGGTGGCCATGGCCACGGACCACTGCTTCCGCACCCTCGGGCTGCACCGGATGGAAATCAACATCCGGCCGGAGAACGGTCCCAGCCTGCGGGTGGTTGAGAAACTCGGCTTCAGGGACGAGGGGTATCGGCCCCGGTACCTGCACATCAACGGCCGCTGGGCGGACCACCGCAGCTTCGCGCTGACGGCCGAGGAGGTCCCCGAGGGCCTGCTGGGCCGGTGGCTCCGGGAGGGCCCGGTACGCCGGCGGGAAACGCCGTCCTGACCTGCGTTTTCGTCACGTTGGGCAGTTTCTCCGGCCGCGCCGCGACACACCGCCGCTAATGCGGTCCGCCACGCCCTCAAGCTCTTACGGTTTTGAGTGTGGACTTCCCTCTCAGCAGCTCAGTGATCCTTGTCGTCGCTGTTGCGCTCTGGATCGTATGGGTGGCTCCCTACATGCTCCGGAACAGCCGCCAGCTTCGGCCGGCTGGAGACTTCCTGATGGACGCCGCGGACGTGGAACGAGCCGACCCCCAAGCCGGAAACGTCGTGGCCATGACGTCACCGCAGGAGAAACCGATGACCAGTACGCAGCGCCCCGCCTCCGCCCCTTCGACGCCGGACGCGGCGTCCGCCCCGGCGTCGATGAAGTCCGCCCGGCCCTCGAGGCTTCCGGCAAACTCCACGTTCCGCATCCGGTACGGCCGCCTGGCGCTGGCGTTGCTGGCGGTGGTGTCTCTCCTGACCGGTGTCGTGTCCGGAGTGCTCCGGCTCTTCGGTCTGGGCTCCGGCTGGTTGCCGGTCCTGACCCTGCTGGCCGCGGTCGCCGCCGTCGTACTCCTTCGTTCCCTCGCCGTCCGTGACCGTCGCCGCAAGGTTGAGCGCGCGTTCCGGTCGGCCATGGCCCCGCCCCGCCCGGCGCGGCCCGCGCCTGCCGAGCACCCCACTGCCGTCCCCTCCGACGCTCCGGCAAAGGACAGCCCCCTGTTCGACGCCGAAGCCGACGCCGGGCCGGTCCGTCCCGCAACGCTGACCGCCGCCGAGCTGCGGCAGGCCGCCCTGGCCGAGGCGGCCGCGTCCGGTGACACCTCCGTCCACCAGGTCGGCGACCCCGCCTCCCCCGAGGGCGCCAGCTGGGAACCGGTACAGGTGCCCAAGCCGACCTACGTCGAGGCCCCCAAGGCCGAACGTGCGGCCCCGGAACCCCTCGACCTCCCCGCCGCACCGAAGGCCGTCGGCAAGCCGTCGCTGAAGCAGGCCTCCGTGCGCGGCGCCGAGGAGGCTGCCGCGTCCAAACCCCAGGGCAAGGGCCAGAGCGCACTGAGCAACCTCGACGACGTCCTGCAGCGGCGCCGAGCCTGAGTCCACGCAGGAAGCCCCGGATCCACCACCACGGTGAATCCGGGGCTTTTTGGCTTTTCCGAGTGGGGTTGGTGCCCGCGCCGGTGCGTCGGTTGGCGTTGCGGGCAGATACTTTGTAGCCTAAGAACGTTTGGTGACGCCGTTCCCTTTCGGGAGCGGCGTTGTCACGGGGCTATAGCTCAGTTGGTAGAGCGCTTCGTTCGCATCGAAGAGGTCAGGAGTTCGAATCTCCTTAGCTCCACATTGCCTCCCGCCGCCGGTTCCCCGCGCGGCCCCATCATTCCCCTCGACCTTTACGCTGGCTATGCTGGGCGGACCACTTCTGCCGCTCCAGTGAAGGATCCCGCCGTGGGTGAAGCCTCGCAAAAAGCCAACAGGGCCGTCTCTGAGGCCATCTCCGCTGCCAGGGGACCGGCACTCCGGAACCTCGCCCGGGCCGGCTACGTCTTCATCGGCCTGGTCCATATCCTGATCGGTGCCATCGCCCTCCAGATTGACCGCGGGCAGGGCGGCGAGGCGGACCAGTCCGGGGCCATCGGCTCCCTGGCGTCCAAGCCCGGCGGCGCCATCCTCCTGTGGGTGGGGTTCGCTGCCTGCGCGGCCTTGGCCCTCTGGATGGTGAGCGAGGCCGTCGTCGCGGGCCGCGCGCAGGGCGAGGCGAAGGACAAGGCCAAGGAAACGGCGTCGGCGGCCGGAAAAGCCGTCATCTTCGGTTTCCTGGCCATCACCTTTGCCGTCTTCGCCGCTGGCGGTACCAAGAGCTCCAGCCAGTCGGCCAGCGACTTCACCGCCAAGATTCTGGCCGCACCCGCCGGCGTCCTGTTGCTGATCGTCATCGGCGCAGCCATCATCGGCGGCGGGGTCTACTACGTCTACCGGGGCGTCACCCGGAAGTTCATGGAGGACCTCAGCGTTCCCGGGAACCCCCGCACCGCCGTGGAGTGGCTCGGCACCATCGGCTACGCCGCCAAGGGCGTCGTGTTGGGCGTGGTCGGCATCCTCATCATTGTGGCGGCGGCGACGGCGGACCCCTCCAAGTCCTCAGGCCTGGACGGCGGCCTCAAGACTCTGGGGTCCCAGCCGTTTGGCGTGGTGTTGCTCGCCGCGACCGCGGCCGGTCTGGTCTGCTACGGGGTGTATTCGATGGCACGGGCCAAGTACGGCAAGTTCTAGGATCCGCCGGTTCCGGGCGTGCACCGGGGTGACGCCCGGCAACTGGCGTGGCACAGCAAAGGGCGCCTCCCGTTGCGGGAAGCGCCCTTGGCAGTAGTCCGGGATCAGTCCTTCTTGAAGGCGTCCTTGACCTTCTCGCCGGCCTGCTTGAGGTCGCCCTTGGCCTGGTCGGCCTGGCCCTCGGCGCGGAGGCGGTCGTTGCCCGTCGCGTCGCCGGCGGCTTCCTTACCCTTGCCGGTCATCTTCTCGGCAGCGTTCTCGATCTTGTCGCCCAGTCCCATGGTGTTTCCTCCTCTGGTTGGCGGCCGCTCGATACGGCCATGGCCCTATCCTAAGCCTGCTTAGCATCTATCGCGCAAGTAGGAGCGCCGCATCCGGGGCCAAGTCCCAGCCAAACCCCAGCCCCGGCCACGTGCGCCGCGGGAGTTCGTCGCCGTCGGAAGCGGGCCGAAGACCAGGAAATATTCCGCCCACCCCAGAGCGTCGCCGAAGGAGCGGCGGCCGGGCTGGGTACGGTGAGGCGCAGTGGGCCTGCCTGGCCCGGAATCTTGGAGGACATGTGTCATCAGGCCGCCCCACCAAACAGAGCCCTGCCCGCCGTCGTCCGGCCCGGACGCTGGGTGTCGTCGCCGCGGGGGTTGCCGTCCTGCTGGCGGTGGCGGGCTGCGCCGGGCCCGCGGAGCCCGGTGCGGTCCTCGAGCGGGTCGCGGACACCACGCCCGCGGCTACGGGGTGGCTGCACACCGACGGCGGCACCATCCGGGACTCGAATAACGCCCCGTACATCATCAAGGCGGCCTCCTGGTTCGGGCTGGAGACCCCCGACTGCGTCCCGCACGGACTCTGGGGCACCCTGACCATCGACGAAGCCCTGGCCAACATAAAATCCATGGGGTTCAACACCGTCCGGCTTCCGTTCTCCAACGAGTGCCTGGCCGCCACAACCATCAAGGGCAGCGTCAACTATTGGGCCAACCGGGCCTACAACCTGGAGGGCAAGCGCCCGCTGGATGTGATGGACACGGTCATCGCCCGGGCCAAGGCCAACGGCCTGCAGGTCATCTTGGACCGGCACCGCCCTTCCTCGGCAAGCCAGTCGCCCCTCTGGTACACCGCCGCCGTCCCCGAGTCCCGGTGGATCTCGGACTGGCAGATGCTGGCGGTCCGTTACAGGAACGATCCGACCGTGATCGGGGCCGACCTGCACAACGAGCCCGCGGGATCCGCCACCTGGGGCGGACCCGCCGCGACCGACTGGCAGGCGGCGGCGACCCGGGGAGGCAACGCCGTCCTGGCCGCCAACCCGAACCTCCTGATCCTCGTCGAGGGAATCGAGAACCAGGCGACCGCGGGAGGCACCTGGTGGGGTGGTGGCCTGGCGGACGCCGGCGCGAAGCCGGTGTCCCTCGCCGTGCCGCACCGGGTGGTTTATTCGCCGCACGATTACCCGGCGTCCATGTTCGCCCAGAAATGGTTCAGCGACCCCGCCTACCCGGCCAACCTCCCCGCCGTCTGGGACCGCAACTGGGGATACCTGCAGAAGAAGGGAATCGCTCCGGTGTTGCTGGGGGAGTTCGGCACCGCCCTGGCCACCGCCTCCGACAAGGCGTGGATGGCCTCGATTGTCAGCTACCTCCAGGCCAACGGCATGTCCTTTGCCTACTGGTCCTTCAACCCCAACTCGGCCGGAACAGGCGGTCTGGTCCAGTCCGACTGGCGCACGCCGGAACGCGCCAAGCTGGATGCGCTGGCCCCGATTCTGACCAACGCCCCGGGCACGTCCCCAACGCCGACGCCGACGACGTCGCCCGCGCCTACGCAGACGACGTCTCCCTCGCCCACCCCGACGCCGACGGGCGCGCCCACCGCTCCCGCACCGGCACCGACCACCAGCCCGTCGCCGTCGCCCTCGCCGAGCGCGAGCCCGGGACCGGTCGGCGGGGATGCCCTGTCG
This sequence comes from Arthrobacter sp. NPDC080086, assembly GCF_040702285.1. Classification (NCBI taxonomy): domain Bacteria; kingdom Bacillati; phylum Actinomycetota; class Actinomycetes; order Micrococcales; family Micrococcaceae; genus Arthrobacter; species Arthrobacter sp. NPDC080086. Next base: position 59,488 of record NZ_JBFBKP010000017.1, on the reverse strand, counting down.
GCCACCTGGCGGTTGACCAGTTCCTGGCCCGGCGGCTACGTGGCGAACCTGGACCTTACGGCGCTGCGTGCGGTGCCGTCGTGGTCCGTGTCCTGGAACGACCCCACGGTGACCTCGGTTGCCAACTCCTGGGGGATGAAGTGCACGGTGGTCCCGAAGACGTCCGTCACCTGCACCGGCTCGGACTGGACGGCGAAGCTCGCCGCCGGGCAGAAGGTCACGGCCGGGTTGCAGGTCAACGCCGCAAAGGCGCCCGTCAACCCGGCGCTGACCGTCAGGTAGCCGCCACGGCGCCGGTGCTTCCGCCGGTCAGCGTTCCGGTTCCACCACGGTGATATCCAGCGGCATTCGGTGACTCCTGCGGAGCCGGCCGGCCAGGACGTTTCGGGCGCCCCGGGACACCAGCCGGGCCGGGGTGAGGTCCCGGTACGCCGCCGCATCCGACGTGACCAGGCCCAGCAGGGGTTTCGCGGCGGCCTCCGGGGCCTGCCCCCACAGCCCCACCACCACCTGCAGGGCCGAAAGGCGCTTCTCGTAGCCTGACTGGGCCCGGATGCGCCGCAGGAGGTCCGTTTCCACCAGGCCGGGATTCATGCCGTGGACCCGCACGCCGGTGCCGCGCGTTTCCCGGCGCAGGGTCTCGGTGAACTGTCGCACCCACCGTTTGCTGGAGGCATACGCGTTCTGCAGCGGCACCGGCCCGCCGTCGCCCTGGCCGTAGAGGTTCACCAGGTCACCGTGGCCCTGCCCGAGCATCACCGGCAGCGCCACGCGGGAACCGTGGAAGGTGCCCAGGATGTTGGTCCGGACCACCCGCGTGAAGTCGTCCACCGGCGTGGACGCCGTCGGCCCGTACACACCCGAGACGCCGGCGTTATTTACCCAGATGTCCAGCCCGCCGAGGCGCAGGGCCTCGTCGCGCAGGGACTCGACGTCGGCCAGCTCCGCAGTGTCGCAGCCCAGCCCCAACGCCGTGATTCCCGCCGCCCGGAGCCGGGTGGCGGCCGCCTCGGCGTCGGCGGCCGACCGGGACGCGAGGACGACGGCGGCCCCCTCGGCGCCCAGCAGCCCCGCCATCGCAAAGCCCAGGCCTCGGGAGGACCCGGTCACCACCGCTACCCGCCCCTCAAGGAGCCCCTGTCCGGTCTGCATGCTTCACTCATACCCGCCGACGCCGCCGCGGACAAGGGCCGGGGTGCGCAAAGATGGTGGCATGACCATTGCGCGCACCGTCCTGCTCTTTGCCCTGGCCGCCGTGGCCGAAATTGGCGGGGCCTGGATGATCTGGCAGGCCGTCCGCGAGGGCCGCGCCTGGTGGTGGGCCGGGATCGGGATCGTCGCCCTCGGGCTCTACGGCTTCGTCGCGACACTTCAGCCGGACGCCCACTTCGGCCGGATCCTGGCCGCCTACGGAGGCGTCTTCGTGGCAGGGTCCCTGGCCTGGGGCATGGCGGTGGACGGATTCCGGCCGGACCGCTGGGACGTCATCGGGTCCGTGGTCTGCCTGGCGGGCGTGGCCGTTATCATGTTCGCGCCCCGGGGTCCCTGAGCCCGCCGGTACGCCCCGCACCACTGTTTATCCCCAAGAAATCCGCAGGAATCCCGTTCCCCGCCGTCGCGCCGTCTCCGTCTGAGTAATGTTTTCCCCGGTTGGCTTGGTGACAGGGCCTGCCGGACACCTCTTTGGAACTCTGGAAGGAACACCCCTTGGCAGGAATTTTCACGTGGCTCGGCGCCCTGGGCACCGCAGGCAAGGCAACAGCCGTGGCCGCCGTCGTCGTCACCGGCGGAGCGGGGGCGGCGATGGCCGCCACGGTCAGCGAGATCACCGCGGATCCGACGCCGACCGTCACCGCCACGGCGACCGCCACCGACTCCCCGACGGCCGCCCCCACTGAGACCGCCGAGCCCACGGAACCGGCACCGACCGCTACCGCATCCGCGGAGCCGACCGAGACCGCGGAACCGACGGAGCCCGCCCCGGCCCCCTCAGCCACCGATACCCCGTCCGCTGCCCCGACCGAAACCGGCGAGGCCACGGAACCGGGCGAGTCCACGGAAACGAAGGACAGCGAACCGGAGAAATCCACTCCGTCTGAACCGGGCAACAGCGCCTGGGCCCACGCGAACGCCGAGGCGCACCGTGCCGCCGGCCAGGCCAACGCCGAACAGCACCGCGACGAGCACGCGGCCACCCCCGCCGTCCCGAGCTACGGCCACGCACCCGTCCAGGGCGCCCAGGCCGCCCCGGCTCCCGCGCCGGCCCAGGCAGCCGCTCCCGCGCCCGGCCACGGCAAGTCCGGCCGCTAGCGGACCGCACACCCCAAGCGCCCCATACCGCAAGAGCCCCGTACCGCAGCCGCGGTGCGGGGCTCTTCGCATGCCGGGATATTCTGGAAACCACGGGTTCCCTGCGCCACCCGGATTTCCACTCCCGCTTCCCACAGCGGCCGGGCCGCCCACCGTACGGTCCGCCGTCGGGCACGGGCGCCCCGAAAGGACCCCCATGAGCCTGATCCGCCTGAACGACGTCAGCGTCCGCTTCGAGAACACTCCGGTCCTCCGTGAGGTCTTCTTCCGGCTCGAGCCCGGCGACCGGGTGGGGCTGATCGGCAAGAACGGCTCCGGCAAGACCACCGTCCTGAAGCTGGTCCTGGACCAAGTCGCCCCGGAGACCGGTACGGTCAGCGTCGATCCCGGCATCCGCGTGGGCTACTTCTCCCAGTTCTCCGAACTCAACGGTGCCTCCACCATCACGGAGGTCCTCAACGGACTGTTCGGCACGGTGAAGGCCGTCGAGGCGGAACTTGCCGGGATCGACGCCGCCATCGCCGCCGACCCCGGTGCCGGGGAACTGGACCGCCTGATCACCCGGCAGGCCGCCCTCTTCGAGGAGATGGAACGGCTGGACGGGTGGGACTACCCGCGCCGGATCGACACCGTGCTGACCACCCTCGGCTTCGAGGACGCCCACCGGCACTGCGCCATCGACGAGCTGTCGGGCGGCTGGCGCAACCGCGCCGCGCTGGCGAAGATCCTGCTCGAAAGCCCGGACGTGCTGCTGCTGGACGAGCCGACCAACTTCCTCGACGTCGCCGGGGTGCAGTGGCTGGAGAACTGGTTCCGCGACTTCAAGGGCGCCGCCGTCATCGTCTCGCACGACCGCATGTTCCTGGACGCCGTGGTCACGCGGATCGTCGAAGTGGAGAACTACCACCTGCACGAGTATCCGGGGAACTTCGCCGAATACGTGGTCCAGAAGCAGTTCCGGCTCAAGACTTTGGAACAGCAGTTCGTCCACGAGGCCGAGCTGCTCGCCTTCGAGGCGGAGGGAATTGCCGACCGGCGCGAGGCCGCCAAGGCCGCCAGCCGGGGCCTGGAGAACAAGCTGGCCAAGATCAAGAAGTCGCGCACCCCCCGGCCGGTGGACCAGATCGTCACCGAGATCTACGGCGGCCTGCACGTCAAGGACGTCCTCTGCCGGGTCGAGGGGCTGGAAAAGTCCTACGAGGGCCGGACGCTGTTCACGGATCTGGGCTTCGAGATCCGCAAGGGCAACCGGATCGCCGTCCTGGGCGCCAACGGCAGCGGCAAATCCACCCTCCTGCGGGTCCTCACCGGCGAGGAGGCCCCCGACGCCGGCACGGTCGCCTGGGCCAAGGGTCCGGGGTACGTCTCCTACAACGCCATGCTGGCGGCGCTCGACGACGGCGACACCGTCTCGCACGCCGTCAACGCCCTCCCGGACAGCCTGGCCCTGACCGCCACCAGGAAGTCGGTCAACCGCTTCCTCGCGATGTTCCAGTTCTCCGAGGCGGACCTCAAGCAAAAGATTGGCAACCTCTCCGGCGGCCAGAAGGCCCGCGTCGCCATGGCCCAGTGCCTGCTCTCGGGGGCGTCCGTGCTGCTCCTCGACGAACCCACCAACCACCTGGACCTCTCGAGTACCCAGGTGATGGAACGGGCCCTGCTGCACTTCCCGGGCGCCGTCGTGGTGGTCAGCCACGACCGGTTCTTCACGGAGAAGATTGCCACCCGGCTGCTGGTCTTCGGGGCCGACGGCGCCGCCCCCGGCCAGGTGGAGCAGCGCGCCGCCTGACCTGCGGCGGCTGACGGCGCCGACTAAAATGGGGCAATGGCGGAACAACCTCCGGACCAACGTCCGGACCTACCTCCGGAACATGGCCCCGATCCGTGGGAGGAATTCGACCGGCTTGGCCCGGCCCGGGAGGACCGTGTGCGCGGACAGCCGGGCGGCGAGCCCAACGGTTTCGGCTTCCGCACGGGGGTCCGCAGCGCGAAGGTAGCCGTCGGCTTCGCGGTGTACGCGCTGGTCCTTGGCAGCATCCTGGTGGGGGCGGGGGTGGTCTACTTCATCGGCCACCGTGAGTGGCTTTGGCTCGCGCTGATGGCGGCGATCGAGGCGGTGTTCGTCCTAGCCTTTGCCCGGCTGGTGGCGCAGGCACGGCACCGACGCCCCACGCCCTGAGGCAGTCCCGGACAACCTGCTGGATTGAAGCAGGCGGCCCTAGCCGGTCCCGCGCCGCCGGTGCGGCCGCGAGCCGATCGCCAGATAGCCGCCGAGGGCACCAACACCGCCCAGCCCGGCGGTGAACAGGGCCTTGGGCCACCGTTTCCACCGGTCCGGCTGGAAGGACACCAGTTCCCCGACGGCGCCGATCAGCGCAGCGACGATCAGGCCCGCGACGATCCGGTTGCCGGTCTTCTCCGCCCGGTCCATCAGCGACTGGAGTTCCCCGGCCCGGAAATGCACGTCCACCCCGCCACGCTCCAGCACCTCCAGCAGCCTCCGGGCCAGTTCCGGTGCCTCGATGCCGAACCTCAGGGCCTCCCACCCGAGCTTCTTCAGCCGCTCAGCCACCGCCTCCGGGGTGAGAGAGGAGAGCACCACACCGCGGGTGAAGGGCCCCAGCTGTTCGGTCAGCTCGAAGCCGGGGTCCAGCTGTTTGCCCAGCCCGTCGGCCATGACCAGCATCTTGACCATCAGGGCCGTCTCCCGCGGCAGGCGGAGCCGGCTGGTCCGCAGCAGCCCCGCCAGCTCGGCCAGGACCGGTACCAGCGGCACCTCCGCCAGTGGCCGGTCGGCGTAGCGGTCCAACAGCCGGCCCAACGCCGCCTGCAGGGTGCCATAGTCGCCGTCGGCGCCGCCGCAGAGCCGCACCACCGCGGTGGTCAGGCTCCGGGGGTCCTTGTCCACAACCGCCAGCAGTACCCGCACCAGGTTCCACCGGGCGCCGTCGTCGATCTTGCCCACCATGCCGAAATCGATGATCCCCAGCCTGCCGTCGGGTTCGACGAAGAAGTTTCCCGGGTGCGGGTCGGCGTGGAAGAACCCGTCTTCGAAGACCATCTTCAGGAGCACGGTGCAGGCGCGGACGGCGAGGTCCCCGGTGTCGATCCCGGCCGCCCGCAGCCCGCCGACGTCGCTGATCTTGATGCCGCGCAGCCGCTCCAGGGTCAGCACCCGCGTGGTGGTGGCGTCCCAGAAGACCCGGGGGATGTGCACGCGCGGGTCACCGGCGAAGTTGGCCGCGAACTGCTCGGCGTTGCGCGCCTCCTGCAGGTAGTCCAGTTCCGCCCGGAGGGTCTGGGCGAACTCGTCCACCAGGGCCGCGACCCGCCAGCCGGCCACGGCCGAGGATGCCTGTTCGGCACGTTTGGCCAGTTCGGCCATGATTTCCAGGTCTTCATTGACCTCCTCGACGACGCCGGGCCGGCGCACCTTGACCACGACGTCGGCCAAGACGCCGCCGTCGGCCGCGCCCCCGCCGGCGAGTGTTGCCTCGTGGGCCTGCCCGATGGAACCGGTGGCGAGCGGTGTGTCCCGCAGCCCGGCCAGCAGTTGGTGCGCGGCCGGCCCGAGCTCCTCGGCGATGACGTCGCGGATTTGTTCGGCCGGGATGGCGGGGGAGGCGTCCTGCAGGGTGGCGAGCTCCGCGGCGTAGTCCGGGGGCAGGATGTCGGTCCGGGTGGAGACGATCTGGCCGAACTTGATGAACACCGTCCCGAGTTCCTCCAGGGCCAGGCGCACCCGCTCCGGGGCAGGCATCCGGGCGCCGGGCAACCCTCCGGGCCGGCCGGTCAAGTGCAACCGCTCCAGGTGCAGCCCGCCCACCGCGAATCCCAGCCCGTGCCTGCCCAGGGTCTCCACGATGTGCCGGAACCGCTCCCGCCGCGCGCTCATGCGGCCAGAGTACACGGGGCCCGCGGGACACGGGGCGGTAGGGAAGGCCCGCCCGTGAGCGGGTGCCGGCGTCAGCGGGCTCCGGTCAGAGCCAGCCCTTCCGCTTGAAGATGGCATACATCAGCGTCGCCGTGGCGGCCATCAGCCCGATCGCCATCGGATACCCGAACGCCCAGTGCAACTCCGGCATATTCTCGAAGTTCATGCCGTACACCCCGGCCACGAAGGACGGGGCGAAAAAGATCGCGGCCCAGGAGGAGATCTTCTTGACCTGCTCGTTCTGTTCGGCGCTCGCCTCATTCTGGCGGTTGGCGGTCAGCGTGCCGTCCAGGGTCAGCGCGTTCTGCAGCAGGTCCCGGAAGGAGTCCGCGCGGGAAATCAGCCGCTCCACGTGGTCCTCGACATCGCGGAGATTGTGCTGCAGTTCCGAATCCACCCGGTACTTCTCGAAGCCGCTGCGCAGGTGCTGCATCATGGCCGGCAGCGGATGGATGGCCCGCTGGAAGTGGATCACCTCGCGGGCGAGCTCATAGATGCGCCGGGAGACCAGGGGGTCGCCGCTGAAGAGCTGGTCCTCGATCTCGTCGATGTCGTTTTCCAGCCCGGCAACCACCGGCCCGTAGTCGTCCACAACCTGGTCCATCAGCGCGTAGAGCACGGCCTCGGGCCCGTGGCAGAGCAGGTCCGGGCGCAGCTCCAGGCGGCGCCGCACCTGGCCGACGCCGGCGGTCTCGGCGTGCCGCACCGTCACCACGAAGTTGCGGCCGGTGAAGACGTGCAGCTCGCCGAACTCCACGGTCTCGGAGTCGTCCAGGTAGCGGGCGGGCCGGAGCACGGTGAAGAGGTTGTCGTCATAGCGTTCCAGCTTCGGGCGCTGGTGGGCGGAGACGGCGTCCTCCACGGCGAGGCCGTGCAGTCCGAATTCGGCGGCGACGGCGGCCATTTCCTCGGTGGTGGGACGGTAGAGGCCGATCCACGCCATGCCCCCGTGGCGATTCAGGGTCTCGAAGGTCTGTTCCAGGCTCTCGGGCTCGGCCCGGCGGACGCCGTCCACGTAGACGGCGTTGTCGATGATAGTCACCGGGCCATTATCCAGCGTCGGTGCCGTCACCGGCCGCAACGGCCCGGCGCGCTGGCCGCGCAGCGGTTCCGGCGGCGCCCTGAGCCAGCCGGCTGATCAGCGGCTCGGTGCGGTAGGGGATGTGGGTGTGCAGGGCGAGCACCGTCTCGGTCCGGATGACGCCCTTGATCCGCAGGATGGAGCGCAGGGCAGTCTGGAGATTGTGCGTGTCCGTGGCCACCAGCCGGCACCAGACGTCGCCCCGGCCGGAGATTTCGTGCACCTCCAGGACCTGGGGGATGAGGCGCAGTGCGGCGACCACGCCGTCGAGCTCCCGGTGGTTCACCTCGATCGTGACGAACGCGACGACGTCGTACCCCACCGCCTCCAGGTCGATCTCACGGCCGCCGTCGTGCAGGATCCCCGAACGCAACATCCGCCGGACCCGGGTCTGCGCCGTGTTCCGCGCGATGCCCAGGGCGTCGCTGAGTTCGCCGATCTGGACCCGGGGATCCTTGACCAGTTCCAGCAGGATCCGCAGGTCGGTGGGGTCGAGGCTGTTCAAATCATCACTCCGGTTCATCCGCGCGGGGCATCATTGATGGTTTTGATCAATTCTGGCACGAAAAGAGAGGTGAACGATCATGCGTGCCGCATTCTGGAGGCATCCATTTCTTTACCGGGTCCGTAGCCTCCCCACCGGGAACGCCCGCGGTACCCCGATGTGCAGGGACACCGTCATGACCGTCTTCAGCGAACTCCGCATGCGCCCGGCCACCGCCGCCCGCTGGGGTTGGGATGCCTCCGTCACCGCCCGGCTGGTGATGGCCGGCGTCGTCATTTTCACGCTCTTGGTGGGAGCCAATCTCGCGACCCCGCTCTACCCGCTGCTCCAGGCCCGGCTGGGCATCTCGGCGCTGGACGTGACGGTGGCGTTCTCTGCCTACGTCCTGGCCCTCGTTGCCACCCTGATCCTTGCGGGGCACTGGTCCGATCACATCGGCCGGCGTGCTGCGATGGTGCTGGCGGTCCTGACGGGCCTGGCCGGCGGACTGGTCTTTGCCTCGGCCGACAGCCTGGCGGCGCTCTGCGCAGGGCGTGCCCTGCAGGGCGCCGCGGTGGCCCTGGCCACCGGGGCGAGCTCCGCGGCGCTGCGGGAACTGCTGCCCAGCCGGCCCGAATGGGCCTCCCGCTTCACGCTGCTCGCCTCGGCCGGCGGGGTGGCGGCCGGGCCTGCGATCGGCGGGCTGCTCTCGGTGTTCCCGGGTCCGACGTCGACGCCGTACTACCTCCACTCGCTGGTCCTGGCGGCGCTCCTGGTCCCGCTGTACCTGCTCAAGGCCCGCCCCGCGATCACCTCCACCGCCGGGCAGCAGCCGCTGAAGGTCCTCGCCCCGCGCAGGCCGTCCGTCTCCAGCGAGGCACGGGGCGCCTTCTGGCTCGCCTCGTCGGTGGGCTTCCTCAGCTTCGCCGTGTTCGGCTTCTGCCTCTCCCTGGCCCCGGGCTATTTCGCGCAGATCGTCCACGCCGACTCGCGTCCGCTGATCGGGGTCCTGGCCGGCCTCACCCTCGCCGCGTCCGCCCTGAGCCAGCTGCTGGCCGTGCGGGGACGGTTCGTGGTCCCGGCGGGGCTCGTGCTGCTCTCCGTCTCGGTGCTGCTGATCGCCGCCGCTGCCGCCTGGAGCAGCCCCTGGCTGCTGGTCGCGGCGAGCGTCACCGCGGGCCTGGGCCAGGGCGTGGCGTTCCGGACCGTCTTCAACACCGTCGCCGGCAAGGTCGAGGCGGCCCGCCACGCGCAGATCATCAGCACGGTGTACGTGATCACCTACCTCGGCAGCGCCTTCCCGGTGATCGGGCTCGGCCTGGCCGCGGGCGCCGTCGGGCTGCAGACCGCGGTGGCCGGCTTCGTGGTGCTCTGCGCCGCGCTGGGCCTGGTTCTCGCGGCGGTGTCGCTGCGGCAGGCGCTGCGCGCCTAGTCCCTCGGGTCCGCGGGCGCCGAAGGTCCCTCGCCTCAGTCCGGCAGCGGCCCGTGGTTGCCCTGGATGTGGTCGAAGACCAGAGTGGTTTCCGTGTGGCCCACCACCGGGTCCGTGGCCAGGTTGTCCAGCACCCAGTCACGCAGGTCCTCCGTGGTGGCCACGGCAATGTGCAGCAGGTAGTCCACCGAGCCGGAGGTGTGGAAGGTCGAGAGCACGGCGGGGAGCTTGGGCACGCGGGCGGTGAACCGGTCGATTTGTTCGCGGTCGTGGGCCCGCAGGCGCACCGCGATCAGGGCCTGCACCGACCGGCCGACGGCGGGGAGGCTGAGTTTGGCCTCAAAGCCCTGGATGATGCCGCGGTCGGAGAGCGCCCGGGTGCGCATCAGGGCGGTGGAGGGCGCGATGCCCACCAGCTCGGCCAGCTGCTTGTTGGAGATGCGGGCGTCCGCCACCAGCGCTGCCAGCAGACGCTCGTCGATAGCGTCCAGCGGTTCGCCGGCCCCCGCTCCGGTCCGAACATTCTTCGCAGCACTGCTCACGGGTCCTCCTTTATGTGGTTTAGGTTCATCTTAGGCGGCCATATCCGCCGGTTCCATTCGAAACACCTGTCTCCTTCCGAATATCTGCCGGATACTTGCCCTATTCAATGGCGAATATTCACAAGGAGAATCGTGCTTTCCTTCGACTCCCAGGCCGTCCACGCCGGCCGCCAGGGCCTCACGGACCAGGGCCTGCATGCCGTCCCGATCGACCTGTCCACCACCGCCCCGCTTCCCTCCGTCCACGACGGCGGCCTCGCCTACGAGCAGCTGGCCACGGGCGGCACCCCGCAGGAAGGCCAAAGCACGGTCTACCAGCGGCTCTGGAATCCGACGGTGGCACGCTTCGAAGAGGGCGTGGCCCTGCTCGAGGCGATGCCCGAGGCCGTGGGCTTCGCCAGCGGCATGGCGGCGTTGAGTGCCGCACTGCTGGCCGTCGTGGCGACGGGGAGGAAGCACATCGTTGCGGTACGGCCGCTCTACGGCGGCAGCGACCACCTGCTGGCCTCCGGCGCGCTGGGCACCGAGGTCACCTTCACCACGGCCGGCGGCGTGCGCGGTGCGCTGCGGCCGGACACCGGCCTGGTCATCCTGGAAACGCCGGCGAACCCCAGCCTGGACCTGGTGGACATCGCCGCCGTCGTGGCCGCCGCCGACGGGGTCCCGGTGCTGGTGGACAACACCTTCGCCACCCCGGTGCTGCAGCAGCCGGCACGCCACGGGGCGGCCATGGTGCTGCACAGTGCCACCAAATTCATCGGCGGCCACGGGGACGCGATGGGCGGGGTCATTGCGGCCGGCGGCGAGTGGGCCGCCCGGCTGCGGCGGGTGCGGGCCATCACCGGCGGAATCCTGACGCCCTGGCCGGCCTACCTGCTGCACCGCGGACTGGCCACCCTGCCGGTCCGGGTCCGGGCCCAGCAGGCCGGAGCGCACAAGGTGGCCGTGGCCCTGGCCGGCCATGGACTGGTCCGCCGCGTCTACTACCCGGGGCTGCCGGACTGCGATCCGCAGGGGCTGGTGGGGACGCAGATGGCCGGACCGGGATCGCTGCTGGCCTTCGAGCTGGGCAGCGCGGACCATGCTGAGCGGCTTCCGGGCGCCGTCCGGCTGCTCACCCACGCCGTTTCCCTGGGCGGCATCGACTCCCTCATCCAGCATCCCGCCGGCCTGACACACCGGCCCGTTGCGGCCGAGGCGAAGCCGCACGCCGGGCTGTTGCGGGTCTCGGTGGGGCTCGAGGACCCGGCGGACGTCATCGCGGACCTGGTTCAGGCCCTGGAAGCCATGCGTTAGGCCTGCGCGGTGCCGGGCACGCCGGCCGGATGAACGACGGCGGTGACCGCCGCCGTCGTCGCCGCCAGTGCCATCACCCCCAGGGCAAGCGCCGTCCAGCCCAGCGACTGGAAGAGCAGGCCCCCCGCCCAGCCCAGGACGCTGGAGCCCAGGTAATACGCGAGGTTGTAGAGCGAGGCGGCCTGGGCCCGGCCGCCGCTGGCGATCACCCCGGTCCAGCCGGAGCCGATGCTGTGGGCGGCGAAGAAACCGCCGGTGAAGATCAGGAGCCCGGCCAGGATCAGGACCAGATGAGCGGTAAGCGTCAGCGCCAGGCCGCCCACCATCAGCACCGTCCCGGCGATCAGGACGTTCCGGCGGCCATGCCGCGCGGTCAGCCCGGCGGCCCAGCGGGCCGAGACCGTGCCCGAGAGATAGGCCAGGAAGATCAGGCTGATTAGGGTGGCCGGCAGGCCGAACGGTGCGGCGGAGAGCCGGAACCCCAAATAGTTGTAGACGGCCACGAAGCCGCCCATCAGCAGGAAGGCCTGCAGGTAGATGGCCAGCAGCCGCGGGTTCCGGCCATGGTGTCCCAGGGTGGCCAACGCGCCGCGCAAGCCCCCGGCGGCGGACGGGGTGAAGTTCCGGGCCGGCGGGACCAGGACCAGGAACAGGACCGCCGCCACCGCGGCCATGGCGGAGACGCACAGGACGGCGGCGCGCCAGCCCCAGAGTTCGCCGACGGGTCCGGCGAGCAACCGGCCCGCCAGCCCGCCCAGGGTGGTGCCGGCAACGTAGGTCCCTGCGGCCAGTGCGGCCTGGGCCTTCGTGATCTCCTCATTCAGGTAGGCCACCGCGATCGCCGGAATCCCGCCCAGTGCCATACCTTCCAGTGCCCGCAGGGCGAGCAACACCGGGAACGTCGGCGCCAGCGGCGCCAGCAGGCCGAACACGGTTGCCGCCGAGATCGCCCAGGCCATGGCCCGGACCCGTCCCACCCGGTCCGCAACAAAAGACCACGGCAGGACCGTGAGGGCCAGCCCGACGGTGGCCAGGGAGATCGTCAGGGCGGCCTCCGCCGCGGTGACCTCCATTCCGCGCGCAATCAGCGGCAGGACGGCCTGGGTTGAATACAGCTGCGCGAAAGTGGCGACGCCGGCGAAGGCCAGGCCGGCAAGGATCCTTCGGTATCCCGCGGAGCCCTTGCGGTGGCCGGCCCACGCTGCCTGCGGTTCCCGTTGCCCGTGGTTCCCCGGGGCTTCAGTGCCGGGGACGGGCGGTGCCACGGGGGAGGGCCGGCCGGTGGCGGGGCTGGAGACGGGGTGGCGGGGCATCTGCCCAGCGTAGACGCCGGCCGGGTATGCTTCCAATGCATCATTACCATTAGATTCATGGCCCAAACGGAACATTTTCCCGGCCCGTCGGGAGGTCATCTGCCGAGGAGGTCCCGCGTGGATGTGGAGAACAAACACCTTGTCCAGCTGTTGCCGCTGCTGCCGGTCCTGGCCGAGTTGGGCCGGACCCGGCACGTCACCGCGGCGGCCGAGGCCCTGGGCCTGCCGCAATCCACGGTCAGCCGCGGCATAGCGCGGGCCGGCCGCCTCATCGGCACGGAACTGGTGCTCCGCGACGGCAGGGGAGTCCGGCTCACCCCGGCGGCGGAGGCGCTGCTGCCGCACATCGAGGCGGCCCTGGCCCAGTTCCAGGCGGGACTGGACGTGGTGCGGCATGAATCGGAGGTGGTCCGCGGCAGGATCGCGGTGTCCTTTCAGCACACCTTCGGCGAGGCGATGCTGCCCCTGCTGATCAGCGCCTTCCACCGGCGGCACCCGCAGCCGGCCTTCCAGCTCAGTCAGGGCTCCCGCGACGGATGCCTGGCCGAGCTTGCCGCGGGGGAGGCCGACCTGGCGTTGACGGCCCCCGTCGCAGGCCCCAGCCGGGGGATCTCCTCTGCCGCCCTCTACCGGGAACCGCTGCGCCTGGTGGTCCACCACAGCCACCGCCTGGCGGGCCGGGCCAGCGTGCCGCTGGCCGAACTGCGGGCCGAACCGTTCGTGGCGATGGGCCCCGGGTACGGGCTGCGATCCCTCTCCGATGCCCTGTTCCGGGAGGCCGGTTTCCGGCCGCGGATCGCCTTCGAAAGCCAGGACTCCCATACGGCCCGTGGCCTTGTCTCGGCCGGGCTGGGCGTCAGCATCCTGCCGCCGGCGGGCCCGTCCCCGGACCGGCACCAGCCCGGACAGCCGCCCGAACTGGGCTGGGTGGAGCTGGCGCTGGAGTCGGAGCTGGCCTTCCGTGAGATCGGCCTCGCGTGGCGGGAACGGCGCGGCGGGGCGGACGCCGAACCGGACCCGGTGCGCCTGTTCCGGGAGCTGGTGCTCAGCGAGGGCCCCTCCCTGCTGGCGGGCTTCGTCCGCGGCCGCTCCGGCCGCTAAACGGTCGTCTCCGGCGGTCGTCCCCGGCGCGCTGCGGCCGGCGCGTGGAGCGAGGCTAGCCCAGCAGCCGTGCCAGCACCCCGGCGACCGGTCCGGCCTTCGCCTCCCGCCATCCGGTGCCCGCCCACAGGTTCAGCCGTTCCGGATCCCCGGCGGCGGCCGCGGCCGCCCGCAGCGGCGCCGTCAGGTGATGGACCGCGGGGTAGGCCTCCGGCGCGTCCGGGTGCGCGGCAACGAACTCGTTCACCAGGGCCCGGGCGGCACGTCCCGTGAACGCCCGGGTCATGGCCGTTCCGGTGAAGCGCGGGCTGGCCAAGGCATCCTTGTGCAGCTGGCGGGTTCCACTCTCCTCTGTGCGCAGCAGGGCCGTCCCCACCTGCGCGGCGCCGGCGCCCGCGGCGAGGACGCCGGCCACCCCGGCCGCGTCCATGATGCCGCCGGCAGCCACCAGGGGAAGTCCGACGGCGGCGCGGACCGCCCGGACCAGGTCCGCCGTAGTACCCTCCGCCGGGCCCTCTTGCAACATCCCAAGCGATCCCGGCAGGAAGGCCCCGCTGTGCCCGCCGGCGCAGGAGTGCTGCACCACCAGGGCGTCCACCCCCTGCTCCTCCGCCAGCCTCGCCTCGGCCAGGCCGGTGACGGTGGCCAGCACCAGGGAACCCGCCCGCTGCAGCCGCCGCACCGTGTCCGTCCCTGGCAGGCCGAAGGTAAAGCTGACAAGTTCCACCGGGTCGGCGAGCAGCAGATCGATCTTCTCCTGCCAGCGGTCGTCATCGTCCAGCCGCGGCGCCGGGAGCTGAACGCCGTAGCGACCCGCCTCGGGGATCAGCTCCTGCCGGTACGCCGCCAGCGCCGCCGTCACGGCGGGGCCCGGCGGCAGCTGGGCCGGGTCGGGGACGAAGACGTTCATCCCGAACCGGGCGCCCGTGGCGCGCACGGAGCGGATCTCGGCCGCCATCGCGGCGGGGTCCTTGTAGCCGGCGGCGAGGAAGCCCAGCCCGCCGGCCCGGTGCACGGTGGTGACGAAGGACGGCGTCGACGTCCCGCCGGCCATCGGCGCGGCGATGACGCTGGTGCCAAACATCGGGTGCGGCATGGGTACTCCTGACGGGATTTTCGGCGGCCGTTGTCAGTAGGCTTGTCCGGTGACCCATTCTGACACCCCCTCCGTCCCCCCGGCCGCCGTCCCGAGCCCCGACGGGGCCGTGATCGGCCTGGACATCGGCGGAACCAAGACGCGCGGTGTCCGCTTCGAGTCCGGCGTCCCCGTGGCCGACGAGTCCGTCGGCAGCGCCAACGTCCAAAACGTCACCCCCGAGGAGGCGGCCCGGAACCTGGCGGAGCTGTTTGCCAGGATCGGCGGCGGCACGATCGCCCGCGTCTACGCCGGTGCCGGCGGCATCGACACGGACGAGGACGCCGCCGCGCTCGCCGCGCTGATCAGCCCGCACGCGCCCGGCGCCCGGGTCACCGTGGTCCATGACTCCCGGCTGTTGCTGGCGGCCGGGGGAGCCGCCACCGGGGTGGCCGTCATCGCCGGCACCGGTTCTGCCGCCTGGGGGCGGAACGCCGAGGGCGCCGAGGCCCGTGCCGGAGGCTGGGGCTACCTGCTCGGCGACGAGGGCAGCGGCTATTGGCTCGGCCGGGAAGCGGTCCGGCACAGCCTGCGCCGGATGAACCAGGGACTGGAACCGGACGAACTGACCCGGGCGCTGCTGGCCTCCTGCGGCACGGACCACCCCAACAAGCTCATTGCCCTCTTCCACTCGCCGGCCACGGGCCGGCGCTTCTGGGCCCAGCAGGCGCGTGTGGTGGTCGAGGCCGCCGACGCCGGGCACCCCGCCAGCCAGGCCTTGATCGGACAGGCCGGGCGCGACCTGGCCGACCTTGCCGTCCAGACCCTCCGGCAGCTCGGCATCGCCGGTCCCGTGATCCTGGGCAGCGGGCTCGGTATGAACGTGGTGCGCCTGCAGGACGCGTTCCGCACCGCGCTCGCCGCCGAGGGGATCACCGACGTCCGGGTGCTGCAGCAGGAGCCGGTGTTCGGGGTCCTGCAGCTCGTCGCCGAACAGGACTGAGCCGGGCTAAACGGGTCCGGGCCAACCGGCCGTCGTGGTCAGTGCCGCCGGCGCGGACGAAGCGGCACCCCGGGCAGCGGCGGCGCGGGGATCCGCCCGGCTTCCGGGCCGGCGTCGGGTCCATGGCCGGGCACCAGCCCGAAGCGGGCCGACGCGGCGTCGGCGTCCGTGAGTCCGGCCTGCGCCTCCCAGTCCTCCCTCGCCTGTGCCACCTCCTCGTGGCTGCGGCCGACGAAGTTCCACCACATCAGCAGTTCCTCCTCGAACGGTTCCCCGCCCAGTAGCACGAACCGGGTCCCGGGAGAGGCCACCAGTTGCAGCCGGTCCCGGCCGGTGCCGAGGTAGCCCAGCGGTCCGGGCGGCACCTGCTGGCCGTCGAGTTCCACGCTGCCGTCGAGCACCAGGACGGCGTGCTCGAAGTCCGGGTCCAGGGGCAGGTCCAGCGGTCCGTCGCAGCTGATGTCGGCCCCAAGGATCGGCGTGAAGGTGGTGGCGGGCGACGTCGTCCCGGCCAGGCTCCCCACCATGACGGTCGCCGCGAAGCCCTGGCCGCGGACCACGGGCAGGTCCCGGTGCTGTTCGAACGCCGGGCCGCGGTGCCGGTCGCTGTCCGGGAGCGCCACCCACAGCTGCAGGCCGCGCTGCAGCGGCATTTCGGCATCAGGGCCGCCGGGCAGCACCGCGAACTCGGAGTGGGAGACGCCCCGTCCGGCCGTCATGATGTTGAGTTCCCCGGGCCGGACGATCACGTCGCTGCCCACGCTGTCGCGGTGCCGGATGGTTCCCGCCAGCGGCCACGTGACGGTCTGCAGCCCCGTGTGCGGGTGCGGGAGCACGGACATGGCGACGCGGTCGGGGCCGAAGCTGTCCAGGAAGCACCACGCGCCCACGGTCGGCAGGCCCCTCTGCGGGAGGGTGCGGGAGACGTTCATGGCCCGGACCCCGCCGAGCGGGACCTCGCGGGCCGGCCAGAGCTGGAGGCACGGACCGCTGGCGGTTCCAGCCACGCTGTGCGCGGCGGGGCAGACTTCTTCGGGCGGCAGGACTTCGAGGTTGGTCACCCTCAAACTCTAGGGCCCGGCCGCCGGATCCGGCAGGGCCGGCGGTGCGCGGTTACGCTGGGACGATGACCCTGCCATTCGACACCCGCCCTGCCGCCTACGGCGTCGTCATCCGCGACGACAGCCTCCTCCTCGCGTATTGGAAGCAGGGCGGCCGCGAGGGCTGGACGCTGCCCGGCGGGGGACTGGACCTGGCCGAACACCCCGTGGACGGCTGCCGGCGGGAAATCTTCGAGGAGACCGGCTATGACGCCGCCGTCGGCGCCCTGCTGGGCGTGGACGTCGGGTACTGGCCCGCCGAGTCACGGCTCGACGGCGGCCACCGGGACTTCCAGTCGCTCCGACTCGTCTACGAAGCGGAGATCACCGGGGGAGAGTTGCGCCATGAGGTCGGCGGCAGCACCACGCACGCGGCGTGGATCCCGCTGGCCGAGGTCGCCGGGCTGAACCGGGTCTCGCTCGTCGATGTGGCGTTGAGGCTCTACCGGGAACGGCCGGTGGACGGCAGGCTTTCCCCGAACGGTCCCTAGCCAGCGGCGGCGGGGGCGGCTACCCTGAAGACACCGCGCCGTGATCGGCAGCGGGGGAACGCGAAAGCTACTGCGGGGGAGGTGAACGTGATGATTGCAACGGATCTGCGCGCGCAGCGCACCACCAGCAGCCACAGCACACGTTCTGCCCCGGCCGTCCGCGCTTCCTGACCCGACCTCCGGCATCTCCTGCCGGGCGGGTATACGCCGGTCCATTCCGACCGCAGCGGGCGACATGTCCCGGGGCCCAGCACAAAGGGTTCCCATTGAACGCTCACTCTGCACCATCTCATCATCACCACGTCCCCAGCGGCCCGGAAGCCTACGGTTTCACCGATTCCGTCCGGGACATGTTCGCTGACCATCCCGTGTCCGGAGGAACCGGCGCCGGCCGCGTGGCGCGCGTCGACCGCACCCGCGTCGTGGTCGCCGCGCACGACGGTCCGCTCCACCTCCCCTATCCCCGCAACGGCGGCTGGCCCGCCACCGGCGACTGGGTGTGGCTCGGCCCCGACAGCGTGGGGGAGACCGCCATCATCGACGTCCTGCCCCGCCGGACGGCACTGATCCGCAAACAGGCCTTCGACGCTTCCTCGGAGGCCCAGGTGCTTGGCGCCAACATGGACGTCGTAGGGGTGGTGGTTCCGGTGGACTGGCCCCTCACCCATAACCGGTTGGAGCGCACCCTCGTGGCCGCCTGGGATTCCGGCGCCACACCCCTGGTGGTCATCACGAAGGCGGACCTGGCGGGCGTGGCGGATGACGTCGTCGCCACCGTCCTCCACCAGGCCGCCGGCGCCGCCGTGGTCACCACGTCCGCGCAGCAGGGCGACGGACTGGAGGAACTGCTCGCCCACCTGCCCCCGGGAGGCACCATCATGCTGCTGGGACCCTCCGGAGCCGGGAAATCGACGCTGATCAACGCGCTCGCCGGGTCCGATGTCCAGGACACCGGACCCGTCCGGGCCGGTGACGGCAAGGGCCGCCACACCACCACCGTCCGCGAGCTGGTTCCACTGCCCGGCGGCGCCGTCCTGATGGACACCCCGGGGGTGCGCGGGTTCGGCCTGTTCGACGCCGAGGACGGCATGGGCGAAGTGTTCGGCGACCTCGAGGAGCTGTTTGCCGGCTGCCGGTTCGCCGACTGCGCCCACGACCGCGAACCGGGCTGCGCCGTTCAGGCCGCACTCGCCGACGGCACACTGCAGGGCCGCCGCTGGGCCAGCTACCAGAAGATGCAGCGCGAGCTCGCCGCCCTGGGCCGCCGGCACGACGCGGCCGCGCGGCGGGCCTACCAGCGGGAATGGCACCAGAAGGTGTCCGCGGCCAGCCGCGGCCAGCGGGCGGCGGAACGCCTGGGAGAGGGGTACGGGGCCAAACGGGCCGCCGGCTCCGGAGAACCCGGCAGCAGCAGAGGTGGCGGCAGCGGCGGCAAGGCCGGGCGGCGCGGCCGCTAACGAAAAGGTGCGCCCATCCGCCCGGGCAACGGTGCCGAAGACTCCGCGGGGAGAGTTTCGCTCGCCCCGCGGAGGCGGTCCGCCGCCCCCGCGGAGGCGGTCCGCCGCCGCCGCGGGGACGCGGGCGCCGTGGGACGGTTTGATCACTTTTTCGACTCGTTTGATCAACCTGTCTGCGGCGCCCGTTACGCTGGGCTCCTACTCGCTTTACAGTAAAAAATAAGCATGCATATGATCAGTTGGCTGGACCGTCCCATGTTGCCGCCAACAGTTAGGTAAGCCCGTAATGGCAGAGGCCATGATCGAGTTCCAGAGCGTCACGAAGAAGTATCAGGGCGGCCAGGCGGCCGTTGACGATCTGAGCATGTCCATCGACAAGGGCGCGATCACGGTTTTCGTCGGCCCGTCCGGCTGCGGCAAGACCACCTCCCTGCGGATGATCAACCGGATGGTGGAGCCCACCTCGGGCACCCTGACCGTGGATGGCAGGGACGTCACCAGTGTCCCCGCACCCCAGCTGCGCCGCTCCATGGGCTACGTCATGCAGTCTTCCGGACTGATGCCGCACCGTACGGTCCTGGACAACATCGCCACCGTCCCGCGGCTCAACGGCGTCTCCAAGGCCGAGTCCCGCAAGCGCGCCGAGGAGCTGCTCGACGTCGTCGGGCTCGCCTCCGCCCTCGGGAAGCGCTACCCCTCCCAGCTCTCCGGCGGCCAGCAGCAGCGCGTCGGCGTGGCCCGGGCGCTCGCCGCTGACCCGCCCGTGCTGCTCATGGACGAGCCGTTCAGCGCCGTGGACCCCCTGGTCCGCGACGAGCTACAGAAGGAACTCCTGCGCCTGCAGCGGGACCTCGCCAAGACCATCGTGTTCGTCACCCACGACATCGACGAGGCCACCGTCCTGGGTGACAAGGTTGCCGTCTTCGCTACTGGTGGAAAGCTGGCCCAGTACGCCGCGCCGGAGGAAATCCTGCGCGCTCCCGCCAACGAGTTCGTGGCGGCCTTCGTGGGCCGGGACCGCGGCTTCCGGCACCTGGCCTTCAGCCCCTCCGACGGCGTCCGCATCCACGCGGCGCAGACCGTCCGGCTCCACGAGCTCGGCGCCGGCAGCGAGGCCGGAGACTGGCAGCTGGTGGTCGACGACGAGGGCCGTCCCCTGGGCTGGAGCGGTCCCGGGGCAGGAGCGGCCACTGTCCCCGGCGGCTCCCTCTTCCGCAAGGGCGAGACCCTCCGCCGCGCCCTGGACGCGGCGCTGTCCTCGCCCTCGGGTCTGGGCGTCGCCGTCGACGACGACGGCCGTGTCGCCGGGATTCTCAAGGCCGACGAGGTGCTCGCCGTCATCGACGCGGACCGGCGGGCCAGGCAGGGACGACTCTGATGGAATGGTTCCTGGCCAACAGCGGAACCGTCTTCACCCTCGCGGGCCAGCACCTTGTGCTCGCGGTGGTGCCGATGGTCCTGGGCCTGCTCATCGCGATCCCGCTGGCCCAGCTTGCGCGACGCAGCAGCACCCTCCGGGCCGTGGTCCTCACGGCCTCGTCCCTGCTCTACACCATTCCCTCCCTCGCGCTGTTCATCATCCTGCCCACCGTGATCGGCACCCGGATCCTGGACCCGCTCAACGTGATCGTCGCGCTGACCATCTACGCGGTGGCGCTCCTGGTCCGTGCCGCCCTCGACGCCTTCGATTCGGTGGACGATGACCTGCAACAGGCCGCCGTCGCCATGGGCTTCAAGCCGCTGGCCCGTTTCCTGCAGATCGACCTGCCTCTGTCCCTGCCCGTCATGTTCGCCGGCCTTCGGGTGGTCTCGGTCAGCAACATCTCACTGGTCAGCGTCGCGGCGCTGCTGGGCATCGGCAACCTCGGCATGCTGTTCACCGCCGGACTGCAGCGCGACTTTGTCACCGAGGTGATGGTGGGCATCATCGCCATCCTCATCCTCGCGCTCGTCATGGACGCCCTCCTGGTGCTGCTCGAACGCCTCCTGACCCCCTGGGCCCGCGCCGCCGGGGCGAAGCCTGCCGGCCCCAGGGGGGCCGCCCGCGGCAGCGCGGCCACCGTGGAGGCCAGCGCATGAGCAACGTCTTCTCCGATACTTTCGCGTGGCTGGCAGACCCGGACCACTGGTCCGGCAGCACCGGGATTCCCGTGCGCCTGGCCGAGCACCTGCAATACACCGGCCTGGTCATGCTGATCGCCGTGGCCATCGCCGTGCCCGTGGGCCTGTACGTCGGCCACACCGGACGCGGCCGGGTGGCCGTCGTCGCCCTCGCCGGCGCGCTGCGGGCCCTGCCCACCCTGGGCCTGCTGACGCTCTTTGTCCTGCTCGCGGGAATCGGGCTGATGCCCCCGGTCTGGGCCCTCGTGATCCTGACCGTCCCGCCCCTGCTGGCCGGCACCTATGCCGGCATCTCCAGCGTGGACCGGAATGTGGTGGACGCCGCCCGCGCGATGGGCATGACCGAACTCCAGGTGCTGTTCCGGGCCGAGTTCCCCAACGCACTGCCCGTCATGTTCGGCGGGTTCCGCACCGGCGTGCTCCAGGTCATCGCCACCGTTTCGGTGGTCGCTTACATCAACCTAGGCGGCCTGGGGCGCTACCTCTTCGACGGGCTGGTGCTTTCCGACTTCCCCCAAATGCTCGGCGGCTCGCTGCTGATCGCCGTCCTGGCGATCGCCGTCGACCTCGTCCTGGCCCTGTTCCAGCGGCTCTTCCTCGTCCGGGGCGCCGCCCGCACACCAAACCGCGGCCAGCAGGCCACGGTTGATCTCACAGACCCCGCGACCGCGGAGCCTGTTCTTCAAGGAGGTACATCATGAAGGAAAACCGCCAACGAGCCCTCGGCAGGCGCGCATTCGGCGCCCTGGCCACCGGTGTCGGCCTGGCCCTGGCGCTGTCCGCCTGCGGCGGCTCGTCCAACCCGCTGTCCTCCGCGCCCGCCAGCGGCGGTTCCACCGGTGGCGCCGGCGGATCCCTGGTGATCGGCTCGGCCGACTTCACCGAGAGCCAGATCATCGCCGAACTGTACGCCGGTGCCCTGAACGCGGCCGGCGTCACCGCCACCACCAAGCCGAACATCGGCTCCCGCGAGGTGTACTTCAAGGCCGTCCAGGACGGCTCCGTGGACGTGGTCCCGGACTACACCGGCAACCTCCTGCTGTACGTAAACAAGGAAGCCACCGAGGTCTCCGCGGACGACATCGCCAAGGCGCTGCCCGGCAAGCTGCCCGACGGCCTGGCCGTGCTGGACGCGTCCAAGGCCGAGGACAAGGACGCCATGGTGGTCACGAAGGCCACCGCGGAGAAGTACAAGCTGAAGTCCATCGAGGACCTGGCCAAGGTCTGCAACGAGATCGTCGTCGGCGCCCCCGCGACGTTCGCCGAGCGCGCCTACGGCCTCCCGGGCCTGAAGAAGAACTACAACTGCGAACCCAAGAAGCTGGAACCGTTCAGCGACGGCGGCGGCCCCCTGACGGTCAAGGCCCTGCTCTCCGACCAGGTCCAGGTAGCCGACATCTACACCACCACCCCCGCCATCGCGGACAACGACCTGGTGGTGCTGGAGGACCCGAAGAACAACTTCATCGCCCAGCAGGTCCTGCCGCTGTACAACAAGGCGAAGATGACGGACAAGGCCAAGGAAGCGCTGAACGCCGTCTCCAAGCAGCTCACCACCGACGATCTGATCAACCTCAACCGGGCGGTCAGCGGCAGCCAGAAGCAGAACCCGAAGGACGCCGCTGCGGCGTGGCTGAAGGACAAGGGCATCGTCAAGTAGACGGCGCCACACCCTGACGACGGCGGCCGCCCGGGACCCGGATGACGGGGCCCGGCGGCCGCTGCCGTTGGTCCGTATGGCCGTGACGGGCTGTGAGGCAAGTCTCAGGGGAAGTCCATCACCCTTATGGCATATTTGATGGATGGCAGAAATCCAGCAGTCCACCAAGCTTCATAATGTCCTCTACGACATCCGTGGACCGATTCTTCAGGCCGCCCAGCAGATGGAGGCAGAGGGTCACCGCATCCTCAAACTGAACATCGGAAACCCGGCCCCGTTTGGTTTCGAAGCGCCGGACGCGATCCTGGTGGACATGATCCGCCATCTGCCGCACGCCCAGGGCTACAGCGATTCCCGCGGCATCTTCTCCGCCCGCACCGCCGTCTCGCAGTACTACCAGACCCGTGGCATCCAGAACATCCACGTGGACGACATCTACCTCGGCAACGGTGTCAGCGAACTGATCACCATGTCCCTGATGGCCCTGCTCGACGACGGCGACGAGGTGCTGATCCCGACGCCGGACTACCCGCTGTGGACCGCCTCCGTCGCCCTCGCCGGCGGCAAGCCCGTCCACTATCTCTGCGACGAGGAGTCCGGCTGGCAGCCGGACCTGGAGGACCTGGAAGCCAAGACCAGCCCGCGCACCAAGGGCATCGTGGTGATCAACCCCAACAACCCCACGGGCGCCGTCTACCCCGAGGAGACGCTGAAGAAGATCGTGGCCCTGGCCGAGAAGCACGGCCTGGTGCTCTTCGCCGACGAGATCTACGAGAAGATCCTCTACGAAGACGCCGTCCACGTGAACATGGCGAGCCTCACCGGGGATGACGTGCTCTGCCTGACCTTCAGCGGACTGTCCAAGGCCTACCGGGTCTGCGGTTTCCGGGCCGGCTGGATGGCCATCTCCGGGCCGAAGAAGAACGCCGCGGACTACCTCGAGGGCATCAACCTGCTGGCGAACATGCGGCTCTGCGCCAACGTCCCGGCCCAGCACGCTATCCAGACCGCCCTCGGCGGGTACCAGAGCATCAACGATCTCATCCTGCCCGGCGGCCGGTTGCTGGAACAGCGTAATAAGGCCTACGACATGCTCAACGCCATTCCCGGCGTGAGCACCCAGCAGGCCCGCGGTGCCATGTACCTGTTCCCCAAACTGGACCCCGAGGTTTACCACATCCGGGACGACGAGAAGTTTGTGCTGGACCTGCTCCGGCAGCAGAAGATCCTGGTCTCCCACGGCCGGGCCTTCAACTGGGTGCGCCCGGACCACTTCCGCATGGTCACTCTGCCCAACGTCAAGGACCTGGAGGAAGCCATCAACCGCATGGCGGACTTCCTCAGCCGCTACAAGGGCAACTAGGATTCGGGTCAGCAGCGCCGCCGGACACCCGTCGCGGCGGCCGGCTGCCCGGACCGGAATGAGGCTGTAATGGCAGACGCCGTGAACTTTGAGAAACATCCCGCCGAGTTGCTGAGGGCGGGCAAGAAGTTCATTCTGGGCGATGTGGACCCCGGCGCCACCCCCGGGTACAGCGGCGACAAGGCCGCGGGCGAGTCCCTGCTCGGCGAACTGGACGGCAAGCTGACCCGGCTCCAGGAGCAGCTCTTCGCGGAGTCACGCGCCGGTGGCAAGAAGCGGGTCCTGCTGGTCCTGCAGGCGATGGACACCGCCGGCAAAGGCGGGATCGTCAACCACGTCATGGGCCAGATGAACCCGCAGGGCGTGCAGTTGAAATCTTTCAAGGCACCGACGCCCGAGGAGCAGTCCTACGATTTTCTGTGGCGGATCGAGAAGGAGGTGCCGGCGGCAGGGATGGTCGGCGTCTTCGACCGTTCCCACTACGAGGACGTCCTGATCCACCGCGTGCACCGGTGGGCCGACGCCGAGGAACTGGACCGCCGCTACCGGGCCATCAACGAATTTGAGGCCCGGCAGGCCGCGGCAGGCACCAAGATCGTCAAGGTGATGCTGCACATCAGCCGGGACGAGCAGCAGCAGCGCCTGCTCGCCCGCCTGGACGATCCGGCCAAGCACTGGAAGTACAGCGGCAACG
This sequence comes from Arthrobacter sp. NPDC080086, assembly GCF_040702285.1. Classification (NCBI taxonomy): domain Bacteria; kingdom Bacillati; phylum Actinomycetota; class Actinomycetes; order Micrococcales; family Micrococcaceae; genus Arthrobacter; species Arthrobacter sp. NPDC080086. Next base: position 35,031 of record NZ_JBFBKP010000017.1, on the reverse strand, counting down.
ACCTCAAGGAGCGGGCCTTCTGGGACGACTACATGGACGCCTACCAGGCTGCCTTTGAGCGGACCAGCACCGAGCACGCGCCCTGGCACGTGGTGCCGGCGAACAAGAAGTGGTACGCCCGGATCGCCGTGCAGCAGCTCCTGCTGGACGCGCTGGAGTCCCTGGCCCTGCAGTGGCCCGCCCCGGAGATCGACCTGGACATGGAGCGGGAGCTGGTCCGGCGCTCCTAGCCCTCGTCGGCCGCCTGCTCCTTTGCGGCGGCCAGGCGCTTCCGGGCACCCTCCAGCCACTGCTCGCAGCGCTTCGCCAGTGCCTCGCCGCGTTCCCACAGGGCGAGTGAGTCTTCGAGGCTGACGCCGCCGGCCTCCAGCTTGCCGACGACCGCGACGAGCTGTTCGCGGGCTTCCTCGTAGCTGAGGGCGTCGAGGTCCGTATGGGTGGTGGGCGTTGCCGCGCTGTCCGCTGCCATGGTGGTTCTCCTGGTGGTCTGTTGGGTTAGTCGTCGGTGGGTTCGGCACCGCCGGTGGACCGGGCGGTGAATTTTCCGCCGGCCACCCGGATTGCCAGGGCTGTGCCGTCCGGGGCCTCATCGGGGAAGCGGATGACCTCGTGCCGGGCCCCGGGTTCGACGATGCCGTCGTCCAGCTGGACCACGGCATAGCCGCGGTCCAGGGTCTTCTGCGGGGACAGGGCCCGGATTTGCGCCTTGAGGTGCACCAGCTGGTCCGCGGCGCGAACCACCGCCGTGGTGATCGCTGAGTGCGAGCGGTTCTTGAGCCGCTCGACGTCGTCGTGGCGGGTGGTGATCATCCCCTCCGGGGCGGAGAGGACGGGCCGGGACCGCAGCGATGCCAGCCGGTCCGTTTCGCGGTCGACCAGCCGGCCGACGCCGCGCCGCAGGTGGTCGCGGGCCTGCCGGACCCGGGCGAGTTCCTCCGCCACGTCGGGCACGATCCGCTTGGCCGCGTCGGTGGGGGTGGAAGCGCGCAGGTCGGCGACGTCGTCGAGGATGGGCCGGTCCGCCTCGTGGCCGATCGCGCTGACCACCGGAGTGGAAGCCGCGGAGACGGCGCGGATGAGCTCCTCGCTGCTGAACGGCAGGAGATCCTCGAGGGAGCCGCCGCCGCGGGCGATGACAATGACGTCCACCCTCGGATGGGCGTCGAGCTCGCGGAGCGCGCCGAGGACCTGCGCGACGGCGGTGTTGCCCTGGACGGCGACCTCACGGACTTCGAACTCGACGGCGGGCCAGCGCAACGCCGCATTGCGGAGCACATCCTTCTTGGCGTCCGAGTCCCGGCCGGTGATCAGCCCGATCCGGTGGGGCAGGAGCGGCAGCCGTTTCTTGCGGGAATCGGCAAAGAGCCCCTCGGCGGCCAGCGCCTGGCGGAGCCGTTCGATGCGGGCCAGCAGGTCACCGAGCCCCACCGGGCGGATGTCCTTGACCGACATGTTCAGCCGGCCGGTCTTCAGCCAGAACTCGGCCTTGATCAGGGCCACGACGCGTGAACCGCGCTCCAACGGGGTCGCCTGCCGGTCCAGGACGCTGCTCCAGACCGACGCCGGCAGGGAGATCTCCGCGTCGATGTCCCGGAGGGTCAGGTAGGCGTTGGAGCCGCGGCGGTTCAGTTCGATGACCTGTCCCTCCACCCACGCCGACGGTGCCCGGTCGATGTACCCCTTCAGCTTCTGGGAGAGCAGCTGCAGCGGCCACGGATTGTCCGGGCTGGTGCCGGCGGCAGTGGCCGGCAGCGTAGAGGCCTCGGCGGTCTCCTCAGACATGCCGGCGGCTGTCGACGCGGGGTGCCAGGTGCATGGTTGCGGGTCCTTCGGTGGTGGTCGCGGAACGATTCCGGCGGCGGGGCCGGCTTCAACTCTATCCATAGCAATACCAGCGGCGTCCGACTTTCTAACGGCAGGCCTCCTGGTGGCGGGGCGCGCGGTGGTTTTACCGTCCGCCCGGGCTCACCCGTAGGATGGCTTCACTCCCAACCCACCAGGAGACTTTCGTGCGCACTTTTGTCTCGGCCATCGCCGTACTGATCGGCCTGGCCTTATCCGCGGTCGCCGTCCCCGCCCTCTGGGTGGACCGCAACATCGTCCAGGAGGACGGGTTTGTTGCCCTCACCGCTCCGCTGGGCAAGGATCCCGCCTTCCAACAGGGCCTGGCGACGGCGGCGGTGAACGGCATCGGCACCGGCCAGCAGCAGCTCCCGGACGCGCTCGCCAACCTGATCAAACCGATCCTGACCGACGCGGCGAAGTCCCTCACCACCGCTCCGGGCTACGCGGATGCCTGGGCGGAGACTCTCCGCCGCAGTCACCGGCTGAGCTTTGCGGACCCGTCGACGCTGCCCCCGGAAACCGACGGCGCCACCTCCCTGACCCTCGACGTCGCACCGTTGGTCGGTCTGGTGGTGAAACGGATCACCGAGGCTTCCCCGCTGCCCCTGACGCTGAAGGCCCCCGACACGGTCCGGATCAACATCGGGCAATCCAGCCAGCGCCAGATGATCGAACGCGTGTCCGCCTATGCGCCGATGGGAACGCCCGTGGCCGTGGGGGCTGGCATCGCCTTCCTCCTGGCTTTTGTCGCTGCCCGCCGCAAGTGGACCGTTCTGGCCGGCATGGGCCTGGGCGCGCTCGTGCTGGCCGCGGTGTGGAAGTTCGGCTCGGACCTGGCCGGGAAGGCTGTCCTGGCGACCTCGGGCGGCAACGACGTCGCGGGCATCTTTAAGCGCGAATTCGTAGACGCCGCCACGGCGAACTTCGGGCAGTGGATCATCGCCGCCCTGGTAGCCGGCGGTGCGCTGCTGGTGGCCGGCATCGTGCTCCGCGTCGTCGCCCCGCGCAGGCGGCCCACGGCCCGGCCGTAGCGAACACCGGTAGCATGGGGGCATGACGTCCACCGCTGTTTCCATTCCGATGCCCTCCGTTCCGCGCCGGCGGCGTTCGCCGGAGGAAATCCTGGCCGCGGCCCCCGTTTCCGGGCCCAAGCGCGTGCTGCTGGCGGCCCCGCGCGGTTACTGCGCCGGCGTTGACCGCGCCGTGATCGCCGTGGAAAAGGCGCTCGAGCACTACGGACCGCCGGTCTACGTGCGGAAGCAGATCGTCCACAACGTCCACGTGGTCAGCTCGCTGGAGGAGAAGGGGGCCATCTTCGTCGACGAAACCGACGAGGTCCCCGAGGGCGCCCTGGTGATCTTTTCCGCGCACGGCGTGGCTCCCTCCGTGGTGCAGTCCGCCGAGGACCGCGGCCTCCGCACCATCGATGCGACCTGCCCGCTGGTGACCAAGGTCCACCGCGAGGCCGTGCGCTTCGCCAAGGACGACTTCGACATCCTGCTGATCGGCCACGACGGCCACGAGGAGGTCGAGGGCACCGCCGGCGAGGCCCCCGAACACATTCAGATCATCAACGGCCCGCACGAAGTGGACAAGGTCACTGTCCGGGACCCGGAGAAGGTCATCTGGCTCTCGCAGACCACACTCAGCGTCGACGAGACCATGGAGACGGTCCGGCTGCTGAAGGAACGCTTCCCGACCCTGCAGGATCCGCCCAGCGACGACATCTGCTACGCCACCACCAACCGGCAGGTGGCGATCAAGAAGATCTCGCCGCAGGCGGATCTCGTGATCGTTGTCGGCTCGGCCAACTCCTCCAACTCCGTCCGCCTGGTGGAGGTGGCCCTGGAGTACGGTGCGAAAGCCTCCTACCGGGTGGACTTCGCCAACGAGGTCGACGAGTCCTGGTTCGAGGGCGTCGCCACCGTCGGCGTCACCTCCGGCGCCTCCGTGCCCGAAGTCCTGGTCCAGGAAGTGCTCCGGCTTCTGGCCGACTACGGCTACGGCACCGTGGAGGAAGTCGTTACCGCGGAGGAAGACCTGCTGTTCTCGTTGCCCAAGGAACTACGGGCTACGCTCAAGCAGGCCGGCGATGTCTCCCGCGCCCTGGGCGGCCGCGGGTCACGCCCCGCGGCCGGTTCCTAGCTCTTATCCGGGTTCCTAGGCGGCGGACTCGCCCGCTTCGGCCGGTCCGGCTGCGGCCACGGCGGGGGCCTCGTACTGGAGCTCCGGCGCGGCCACGGAGCGCGGTGTCACCTCAACGGTGACCGGTGCGGTGAGCCCGGCGGTGTCCATGGCATTGAGTTTGCGGGCCGTCGGCAGCACCCGGGCCTCAAGGGTGCCCACCATCGAGTTGTACCGGTCCACGGACGTCTTGAGTGAGGAACCGAGCTTGGAGACGTTCTCGCCCAAGGTGCCCATCCGCTCGTAAAGCTGCTGGGCCAGTTCGAACAGCTCCCGCGCGCTGTCGGTCAGCACGTCCTGCCGCCAGGTGAAGGCCACGGACTTCAGGACGGCCAGCAGCGTACCGGGGGAGGCCAGCACCACGTTGCGGGACAGGGCGTAGTCCAGCAGGGCAGGGTCCGCCGTCAGGGCGGCAGCCAGGATGGATTCGGCCGGCAGGAAGCAGATCACCAGTTCCGGGGCGTTGCCGGGGATGTCCCAGTACTTCTTGCCGCTCAGCGCATCCACATGGGCCTTCAGCGCCTTGGCGTGCGCCGCCAGCAACGGGCCCTGCCCCGCGGTCCCGGTGGCGTGGCCGGCCTTGCCGGAGGCGCCGAGTTCCTGGGCCTCAAGGTAGGCGGTCAGCGGGACCTTGGCGTCCACCACGAGTTGCTTCGCGCCGGGGAGCTGGACCACGAGGTCCGGCCGGACGGCGGTGTCCGAGCCGCTGCTGTGGACCTGCTCATGGAAGTCCACGTGCCGCAGCATGCCGGCCGCCTCGACGACGCGGCGCAGCTGCACCTCGCCCCACTGGCCGCGCGCACTGTTCGACCGCAGGGCGGATTCCAGGGCGTGGGTGGAGCGCAGCAGCTGCTCATCCGAGAGCCTGGCTTCCTGCAGCTGCTGGGCCAGCTGGCCGTACTGCTCAAGACGGTCCCGCTCCAGCAGAGAGACCTGCTGCTGCACGGCGGAAAGCTTCTCGGCCACGGGCGCCAGGGCGCGCAGCACACTGCCGTCCTGCGCTCGCGCGTCACCCAGCTCGCGGTTCTGCGCGGCGAGGAGCCGGCGTTCGGCGTCGGCCGCTGCAAGCTGGGCCGTGGTCTCGGAAAGCCGGACGGACAGCCCGTCGAAGTCCTGCTCGAGGCCAATCGCGCGGCGGCGGAGTACGACGAAGGTGAAACCGCCGCCGGCGGCGGCCCCGATGAGCAGCATCAGGAGGGCGAGAATGAGTGCGAAAGCGTCCATGCCTTCACTCTGGCACGCACCTCTGACAGTTTTAGCCAGCGACGCCGGGGAGCCGTTTACCGGTAGAATCAATCCTCGTGGCTCTTACTATTGGCATCGTCGGACTGCCCAACGTCGGCAAATCAACTCTTTTCAACGCACTGACCCGCAACCAGGTGCTCGCGGCGAACTACCCGTTCGCCACCATCGAGCCCAATGTCGGCGTCGTGAACCTGCCGGACCCGCGGCTGGAGAAGCTGGCCGAAATTTTCGGTTCCCAGCGCATCCTGCCGGCCGCAGTGTCCTTCGTTGACATCGCCGGCATCGTCAAGGGCGCGTCCGAGGGCGAAGGCCTGGGCAACCAGTTCCTCGCCAACATCCGTGAGGCCGAGGCCATCGCCCAGGTGGTGCGCGTGTTCGACGACCCCGATGTCATCCACGTCGACGGCAAGGTCGATCCCCGCGCGGACATGGAAACGATCAACACCGAGCTGATCCTCGCTGACCTGCAGACCATCGAGAAGGCCATCCCGCGGATCGAAAAAGAAGTCAAGATCAAGAAGCGCGAGGCTGCCGAGCTGGCAGCCGTCAAGGCGGCCCAGACGGTCCTGGAGCGCGGCGACACCATCTTCTCCTCGATCAAGAGCGACAAGCTGGAAATGGAACACCTGAAGGAGCTGGGCCTGCTGACGGCCAAGCCCTTCATCTACGTCTTCAACGCCGACGAGGGCATCCTCGGCAGCCCCGAGAAGCAGGATGAACTGCGCGCCCTGGTGGCTCCCGCCGATTGCATCTTCCTCGACGCCAAGCTCGAGTCCGACCTCGTCGAACTCGACGAGGCAGAGGCCCGCGAGATGCTGGAAATGAACGGCCAGGACGAGTCCGGCCTGGACCAGTTGGCCCGCGTCGGCTTCCACACCCTGGGGCTGCAGACCTACCTCACGGCCGGTCCCAAGGAGACCCGCGCGTGGACCATCCACCAGGGCGACACCGCCCCGCAGGCCGCCGGCGTCATCCACTCGGACTTCCAGCGCGGCTTCATCAAGGCCGAGGTGGTCTCCTTCGACGACCTGATCGACGCCGGCTCCATGGCCGAGGCCAAGTCCCGCGGCAAAGTCCGGATCGAAGGCAAGGAATACGTCATGGCCGACGGCGACGTGGTGGAGTTCCGCTTCAACGTCTAATCCGCCAAGGACCGCAAAGGCATGACCGCCGGGAACACCTGTTCCCGGCGGCCATCCGCTTTTTTGGGCTTCCGAACGAAAATGAAGCCGCCTGCCGGCATCGGCTTGGACGTCTCATTGGGACGGATGATGCCCCGCCCTGTCTGCGTCCAGACGCTGGCGAGCGGTGTTGAGTCCTGCCCCGACCGGGGCGTGGCCGGTCGCTGCTGCCAGCCCGAAGACCGGCATGTCGCTGTACATGCTTTCCCTGCCACCCGGGATCGTCTCGTAGGTCTCATGCCAGATTCCGACGTCGCCGGTGCCGGCTGATTCCCGCATGAACCGGCGCCAGGGCTCAAGGTGCGGCGCGGATCGGTCCGCCGCGAACCGCTGCAGATGCTCGGGGCTCTTCCAGTAGGTGACCATGATGGTGGTCCGGCCGAACCATTGCTGGTAGCCCAGCAGCCCGGCCTCCGGCGTCCTGGCCAGGTAGCCAAGCATCGTGGGCATGGACGCCGCCACCTGTGCCACCTTCCCGAGTTTCCACCATCGGTTCGCCCGCATCCCGATCAGGAAGACTGTCACCGGTCCTTCGGGAGCCGCCGTGAATCGCCCCGTGTGAACGTGATCCGCCATGTCTCATTCCTTTCCATAACAGTGTTACAGAACAGTGTTATGGAATACTGGTCCCATGGCAAGACCCGTAGTTCATGACGACAACCTGCGGCGGAGGCTGCTCGACGCCGCCGCCTCCCTGATCGCCCGCGACGGCGCCGCGGGCGTATCGCTGCGCGGTCTGGCCGCTGCCGCGGGGACATCGACGACGGCGGTGTATTCACTCTTCGGGGGTAAAGCGGAACTGCTGAGTGCCGTACTCGACGACGGCTTCGCGTCCTTCGCTGCCTCCCAGAGGGACGCGGCCGACGGCGGCGTCGAAGCATTAGGGCTGGCCTATCGGGCCTGGGCCTTGGAGCATCCTGTCCTCTACGGCCTGATGTTCGGGGGGGCGCTGACCAGCCAGGTGCCTTGCCGGCCGACACCCGGAGCCGCTGAACCGGCGATGGAGCCGCTGTTCGCCGCAGTCGAGGCTGCGCTGCCCGGAGCCCCGGGGGATGAGATCGCCTCGATGGTGGGCGCGGTGTGGGGCCAAGTGCATGGGATGGTGTCACTGGAACTTGCCGGGGCGCCGGCGGCTGGCTGGACGTGGGAAGCGGCCTATGATGCCGCCCTCAGGCAAATTAGCCGCTCGCTGGGACGGTAGGGAAGGACCTTGGCCTCATGCGAAGGCAGGCCGGACGTGGAGGTCTAACCGCTGTCGATCCGGATCCCCGAGTCATCCACATACGGTAGAACCCTGATGGGCGCAGCCTGCTGTCCGTGCAGGATTGGTTCCATGGGAATCCGGTACTACGCCTACGCATTTGACAGTGATCAGGCGGCGCAAGCACTTGCTGATCCACGGACCGTGATCGGCCCCGACCCGCTCGCGGATGCGTTCGGCCTTGAGCGTGGCTTCATTCAGGGCTATACAGACCTCCGGCAATCCCTGCCGGAGCGTGACCTCCTCTACCTCGACAAAGCATGGCCGTATTTGCAGCGGCTCACTGGTCCGCCCTCGCCAGGTGCTGCGGCCCGAGCTTCCTACCGGATGTTCGAAGGACATGTGACACACGCCGGCGATGGTCTTACCTGGCACCCTTGGGTGCGCGCGCTTCCGCCGCACGAAGTCGCATTGATCGCCAGAGACCTTGAGGCGATCGACGGCCACGCCATCAACGTCGCTCTGGGCGGGTCCTGCTCGCCCGGCCACACGCTGGAGTCCGAGGCGGCCTACGTCAACGCTTTCCTTGATAGAGCGAAAGTCTTCGCCAGCACGGCCGCCTCGGACGGGCGCGGATGTGCTTACCTGATCGGCTGACAAGAGTTCAGAAGCAACGGACCGACGTTAGAGGGGGGGCACACGAAGTGAGTCATGGGGGATACGCCTCACGGAGCAGGGCGGACAGCTCAGGCGATTTGTCAGGGAACTCGGGGCATGCGAATGATCCCGGGAGCGATTGGTGAGCTGCTGATGAACCGCCCGCCTGGTAAAGAGTGCCCCGGTACGTTTGCCGGGCTCGGTCTTTGATCCAGCGCTCAGAGTTATCTCGACGCGGCGCAGCGCAACCTTGAGATGTCGCTTACGGAGCTTCTGTTGGCGGCCTGACCCCTTCAAGCGCCGTTCCCTGTGAATGCCTCCTATTCGGGTTTCCCTTCCTGCCTCCATGGGTATCGGGATGCTGCTCAGGTCGCTCTCGGTAACGTCGAGGATAATGGCGCCTAGGCCGCACTGTGGCTGCGTAGTCCGCGATGACAGGCACGACGAAAGGAACCCCATGAATCCTGACCAGAGCAAGTCCGCCGACGTGAACGCCAAACTGCCGGTCGAGGACCCGACCGGCCAAGACCCGGCGGCGAACGACCCGGACGCCGAGGCGAAGCTGCAGCTCCAGCTGGCGATCTTCGAGGTCAGTAAGGACTCCAAGGGCAGGAGCCACGACGAGATCATCAAGCGGCTGCGGGCCGCTTTCGCCGACCACGGCGTGGACGAACCGCCCTTTACGTGGCTGGAGTCCGTGGCATCGTCGGCCTACTACGGTGAGCCGTACATCATCGACTTCCCCACGGCCCTGGCCGCGGACGACGTCGTCGCCGCGCCGAATGAACAGGTCCGGGAGCGTCTCGAGACGCGCCGCGAGCTCCGTAGGGAGAAGCTGCCGCCGGGAATCTTCCCCTCAGCTTCAGACTGGAACGTGCCCGAAGTCGCGAGGCGCGGCCTGGAAGCCCCGGCAAACACGTCCGCTCCGGCATCGAGGAACACGATTCTGCTGGCCGTCGCGGGAGCCGCGGTCGCGGCGGGGGTAGTGGCCTTGATCGTCCGTGCATCCAAACGCGGCAGGACCGCGTAGCGGGCCCGCTTGGTAGCGGCGGGGAACTGGCTACCCTTTCCACTCGGGGCATTAGGATCGAGCCATGACGACGCTTGAGGGTGCAGTTGTTCTGGTGCTGGGTGCCACGGGAGGGCTCGGGTCGCGCATCGCCGCCCGGCTGGAGGACGGCGGAGCCGCCGTGGTCCGGTCCTCGCGCTCCGGCGGACAGGATCTGCGCGCGCCCGCCGCGGTCAGGGAAGTGCTTGAGGGCGTGATGGCCCAGCACGGCCGGCTGGACGGGATGGTGGTGGCGTCGGGTGTTGTCGCCTTCGGCGCAGCGGCGGACCTGGACCCGGCAACGGTGGACGAACTCTTCGCCGTGAACACCACCAGTGTCATCGAGTTGATAGCCGGGGCCCAGCCGCACCTGGCGGAGTCGGCGAGGGGGGCCGGGACCCGTTCGTGGTCACCCTGAGCGGGATTGTCGCCGAGGCGCCCGTCGCCGGGCTGGCGGCCTATTCGGCGTCAAAGGCCGCGCTCGCAGCCTTCGCGGTGGCCGCCGGCCGCGAGTTCCGCCGCGCCGGGATCCGGATCCTGGACGCGAGGCCGGGCCATACCGGCACCGCGCTGTCCGAGCATCCGATCGCCGGGCAGGCACCCAAATTCGGCGCGGCGCTGGACCCGGACGCGGTGGCCGCCCGCATTGTCACCGCCATCGTTGACGGCGAGAAAGACCTCCCCAGCACGGCCTTCGTGGGCGGCGCGTCCTGACCCACTGAAGACCCGAGGGGCCGGAAGAACCTGGCCCTCCCAGGGGAAATCACATGCCGGGAAGGGTGCAGGTGTGACCGTCGGGGTCCATCGGGTAGCCGCAGAGCGGGCAGGTCGGACGCCCGGCTCCCACGATCTCCCGGGTGCGCTTGGCGAAGGCCCGCGCGGTTCCCACCGGCATGCGCACCAGGAGCATCTCGCGGTCGTCCGCGTCGTCGTCGAACGAATCATCGTCCTCATCGGCGTCGACGTCGGTGATCGGGTAGGCCTCGATGATGATTTGGGCCGTCGTCGGGTCCCAGCCCAGCGTCATGGCACCCGCGCGGAACTGCTCCTGGACGGGTGCCAGCGGATCGTTGTCGACCAGTTCGACCGGTGTGCTGGTCGGCACGCTGAAGGGATTGCCGTCGACGGTGAAGAGCTGGTCGAGGATCTCGTCGATCTTCTCCGCCAGCTGGGCCGACTGCTGCTTCTCGAGGGCGATGCTCACCGTCTGCGACCCGGCGTTCACCTGGAGGTAAAACGTCCGCGCCCCCGGAACGCCGATGGTGCCGACGACCACCCGGTCTGGCCAGTCAAACTCGTGAACACGTGTGGGCATGTCAGTATTCTAGGCGCAAGGGCCGGCCGCTGCCCTTCGGGCCCGCCTATACAGTGGGCCGCCATGGCAAGGAGCATCCAGTGAACCCCAGCTTTACCGGCCTGAGTGCCTTCCCCCTGACGCCGCTGACACGGGACGCGGTTGATGAGGGTGCGTTCGGTGGCCTCGTCCGGCGCTTGGCCGCGGCCGGGGTTGACTCGATCACGGCCCTCGGGTCCACCGGCTCCTACGCCTACCTCAGCCCGGAGGAGCGGGCCGGTGTGGCACGCCTGGCTGTCGCCAACGCCGGCGACGTGCCAGTGTTCGTCGGGGTGGGCGCGCTTCGCACCTCAGACGTCCTCCGCCATATCGACGCCGCCGAAGGCGCCGGCGCCGCAGGAGTCCTGCTCGCCCCGATGACCTACCAGCCACTCACCGCGGACGACGTCTTCGGGCTCTTCGAGACGGTCGCGGGGCACACGGGGCTGCCCGTCATTGTCTACGACAATCCCGGGACCACCCGCTTCACCTTCACCACCGAACTGTACTCGGACATCGCGGCGCTCCCGGGGATCGCTTCGATCAAGATCCCGGCCGTCCCCGCCGGACCGGCGGAGGCCCGAGCGCGGGTCGCGGGGATCCGGGCCGTCATCCCCGCCCATGTCACCATCGGCATCTCCGGGGATGCTTCCGCCGCGGCCGGGCTGGCAGCTGGCTGCGACGCCTGGTACTCCGTGATCGCCGGGACGCTGCCCGGGCCTGCGCTCACCATCACGCGGGCCGTCCAGGAGGGAAGGGCCGCGGACGCGGCGGCGGAGTCCACGCGGCTGGGCCCGCTGTGGGAACTCTTCCAGGAGTTCGGCGGCAGCCTCCGCGTTGTTGCGGCGGTGGCCGAACAGCTGGGCCTCGTCCAAGGGCCGAGCCTTCCGCTGCCCATCCGGGGGCTGGACACGGAGCAGCGGGCCCGCGTCGCCCGCGTCCTCAAGGCCCTGGACCTGGGTTGACTCAGGGCTGAGGCCGGGGACCGCCGCGTGGAGTCCTTTATCGTTGGGTCATGAGCCCCGGCCCGGAACTGCGCCTTGTCCTCCCGCACCAGCTGTTCGACCAGCACCTGGACGCGGCGGCCGGCACCGTGTTCGTACTGATCGAGCACGATCTGATGTTCCGCCAGTACTCGTTCCATGCCCAGAAGCTGGTGTTGCACCGGGCCACGATGACCCGATTCGCCCGCCGGCTGCGCGGCCGCGGCTTCGAGGTGGAGGTCCTGGCCAGCGACGCCGGGCGGCCCTCCGGCGATCAGCTGGCCGAGCTGGTCCGCAGCCGCCGCCCGTCCCGGGTGACGTGGTTCGACGTCGTCGACGACTGGCTGGAGCGGGACCTGGGCGCCGCGCTGAACGACGGCGGCTACCGGCCGCGCGTGGCCGACGTGCTGGAGACCCCGAACTTCCTCACCAGCCGCCGGGACATCGACAACTGGTTTGCCGGGAAAACCGCACGCATGCACGACTTCTATGTGTGGCAGCGCCGCAGGCTGGACCTCCTGATGGAGGGTGGTCGGCCCGTGGGCGGCAAGTGGTCCTTCGACGCGGAGAACCGCAAGAAGCTGCCGCGCGGCTATACCCCCGCCGCGGTGGGCCGGTTCGCCGGCCATCCCGCCGTCGAGCCGCAGGGCAGCTTCGACCTGACGGGACTGGACGGACCCGCGACGGAACAGCTCGACGGGGGCCCGCAGGCCGGCCAGCACCGCGACGTCGCCGACGCGATCGACTGGGTGGCCAGGGAGTTCCCGGAAGCCCCGGGGGACCCGAAGCTTTTCGCCTGGCCCACCAGCGCCGGGGAGGCCCGGGACCATCTGCGTGAATTCGTCCGGGACCGGCTGAACGACTTCGGCCCCTACGAGGACGCCATCTCCGCCGGCCACCCGTTCATCGCCCACGGCCTGCTCACCCCGGCCCTGAACATCGGCCTGTTGGACCCACGGGAGGTGGTCGAGGCTGTCCTGGACGGAGCCACAGAGGCTACGCCCCTGGCCTCGGTGGAGGGCTTCATCCGGCAGGTCATTGGCTGGCGCGAATACATGCGCGCCACCTACCGGACCGGCGGCCGTGCCCTGCGCAGCGCAAACCGGCTGGGCCATCGGAATGAACTGGGGGAGGGCTGGTGGGACGCGGGCACCGGCCTGGCGCCGGTGGACCTGGTGGTCTCCCGCGTCCTGGCCACCGGCTACGCCCATCACATCGAACGGCTGATGGTCCTGGGCAACGTCATGTCCCTGCTGCGCATCCACCCGGACGCCGTCTACGAGTGGTTCATGGAACTGTTCATCGACGCCTACGACTGGGTGATGGTCCCCAACGTCTACGCCATGAGCCAGTTCGCGGCCGGGGACGCCATCACCACCAAGCCCTACGTCTCCGGCAGTAATTACCTGAAGAAGATGTCGGACCTCCCGCCGGGAGAGTGGACCGCGGACTGGGACGGACTGTACTGGACGTTCATCGCGGACCACCGGGAGGTATTTGCCGCGAACCCACGGTCGCGGATGGTCGTCTCGTTGCTGGACGGGATGGATCCGGAGACCCGCGCCCGCCACCGGAGCCGCGCGGAGGTCTTGCTGCCGGGCGGCAATCCGGGGAACCGGCTCACGGCACGGGGAGCCCGGTAATTACCGCCTAACTGGGAGAGCTCGTCCGGGCGCCGCCAAGCGGATTTCTTCCGGGCCGTCAATAGCCCCCGGTAACGTATCCGTCAACGAATTTTCACAAAATTTACACAGCGGAATCAAAATTTGTTACAGCTCGATAACGAACGATAGTGCTGTCCGAATTTCCCACCATTCCGCGCCATCCCGGGTTTACAGTTCATGCCATGTGAGACGAACCACACTGCCGCTGGGGGAGTGTGGGCGTCTGGCCGGTGCCGTTGGCGCAGGTCTCATCCACACCACAGAAACAAGGAGGCGGAATGCGCTTCGGTCGTATTTCCAAAGCGGTGGGGGTGGCAGCGGCAGCTGCCCTCGCACTCAGCGCCTGCGCCGGCAACAGCGGCGGGTCAACCCCGTCGTCGTCAGCCGCGGCAGGCAAAACCGGCGGATCGGCAACGGTCGTCGAGGTTAACGCGTTCAACACGTTCAACCCGAACACCGCCGACGGCAACACTGACATCAACTCGAAGGTCAGCTACGCCACCCACTCGGGCTTCTACTACATCGATAACAAGCTGAACGTTGTCCGCAACGAAAAGTTCGGCAAGATGGAAAAGACCTCCGATAACCCGCTGACGGTGAAATACACCATCAACGACGGCGTCAAGTGGTCCGACGGCACGCCTGTCACCGCCGCCGACCTCCTCCTGCAGTGGGCCGCCTTCTCCGGCTACTACAACGACGCCGATGCCGACGCGAAGACCGGAACCTCGTACTTCTCCTACGCCGGTGACCCCACCGGCCTGGCGCTCACCGACTTCCCGGAGATGAGCGACGACGGCAAGTCGATGACCATCAAGTACTCCAAGCCGTTCGCCGACTGGGAAATCGCCCTCGGCGGCCCCGGCGTCGACATCCCCGCGCACGTCCTGGCCAAGAAGGCCGGCCTGGCCGATGCCAAGGCGTTCGTCTCCATGCTCAAGGGCATGCCGCGCGGCGACGCCAAGGCCCCGAAGCCTGCCAACGCGCAGCTGAAGGCCATGTCCGACCTCTGGAACACCGGCTTCGACACCAAGACCCTGCCGGCCGACCCGGAGCTCTTCCTCTCCAATGGCCCGTACGTCGTCAAGACCATCAACCAGGACCAGTCCTTGACCATGGTCAAGAACAAGGACTACAACTGGGGCCCGGACGCCAAGCTGGACGAAATCACCGTCCGCTACATCGGCGACTCCGCCGCCCAGGTCCAGGCGCTGAAGAACGGCGAGGCCGACATCATCGCCCCGCAGGCCTCCGCCGACACGGTGGACCAGCTCAAGGCGCTGCAGAGCCAAGGCGTGACCGTCGACCAGGGCAACCAGCTCTCCTACGACCACATCGACCTGAACTACAGCGGCCCGTTCGCGGATAAGAACGTCCGCGAGGCGTTCATGAAGACCGTCCCGCGCAAGGACATCGTCGACAAGATCGTCAAGAAGCTGGACGACAAGGCCAAGCCGCTTGACTCCCAGCTGTTCGTCCCGGACCAGGCCGCCTACGCTGACTCGGTCAAGAACAACGGCTCCTCCGCGTACCAGGATGTCGACATCGACGGCGCCAAGAAGCTGCTCAACGGTGCCACCCCCGAAGTCCGCATCATGTACAACAAGGACAACCCCAACCGCGTTGACGCCTTCTCCCTGATCCGCGAGTCCGCCGCCAAGGCCGGCTTCAAGATCGTCGACGGCGGTCTCGGCAAGTCCGACTGGGGCAAGGCCCTGGGCAAGGGTGGCTACGACGCCACCATCTTCGGCTGGATCAACCCGGGTGTCGGCGTTTCCGGCGTCCCGCAGATCTTCAAGACCGGCAACGACTCCAACTTCAACAAGTTCTCCGACAAGGATGCTGACAAGTTGATGGACGAGCTGATCGTCACCACCGACAAGAGCAAGCAGGACGGACTCATCCAGCAGATCGACAAAAAGATCTGGGATTCCGCGTACGGTCTGCCGCTGTTCCAGGCAGTGGGCGTTGACGCCTACTCCGACCGCATCACCGGTGTGAAGTACATGCCGAACCAGACCGGCGTCTGGTGGAACTTCTGGGAGTGGGCTCAGAAGTAGCCGACGACCGCAAGTAACACGTGCTGGCGAAAGGCGTCGGGACCAAGGCTCCACGGTCCCGACGCCTTTCTAGCGGCACCCCACAGAGGTTTGGCCCGCCGTATCCCCGCAGCCGGCGCGAACCCAGCAACCGGTCCCGGCAATCCCAGGACCTGAATACCGAGGTTGTACTCCCATGGTGACTTACGTAGTCCGGCGGCTCATGACGGCCGCCCTCATCCTTCTCGGCGCTTCCTTCCTGGTCTACCTCCTGACGGCGGCGTCCGGAGACCCCCTGGAGGAATTCCGGGTCAATAACTCCCCGCAGAAACAGGCCCTGATGGATGCCCGGACGCAGCTGCTGCAGCTCGACGTCCCCGCCCCTGTGCGCTACTTCCGCTGGCTCGGCGGAGCGGCCCAGTGCCTGGTGCCGTTCGCCAACTCCTGCGACTTGGGCAAGAACATCGCCGGGCAGCCCGTCACGGACGCCCTCGGCCACGCCCTGATACAGACCCTGACGCTGGTCACCGGTGCCACCATCCTGGCCATCCTGATCGGCATCACACTCGGCATCATCACCGCCCTGCGCCAATACAGCGCCCTGGACTACGGCGTCACCTTCATGGCGTTCCTGTTCTTCTCGCTGCCGATCTTCTGGGTCGCCGTCCTGCTCAAGGAATTCGGCGCCATCGGCTTCAACAACTTCCTAAGGGACCCCGACGTCCCGCTCCCCGTAGCTTTGGCCATCGGCCTGGTGCTCGGCGTAATCGTCGCCGTCGCCGCCGGCGGCGCACTGCGGCGGCGGCTCACCGTCGGCGCCGTCGTATTTGCCTTCGTCAGCGCCGTCCTGATCTACTTCTCCGCGACCCTCTGGTTCAAGAACCCGGGCCTCGGACCAGTGGTGATCGCCATCGCGGGCGTCGGCATCGCCTTCGCCGTCACCCTGCTCTCCGCGGGCCTGAAAAACCGCAAGGCGCTGCAATCCTCGCTGATCGCCGTCGCCGTCGGCGTCGTCCTCTACTTCGTGGTCCAGCCGCTGCTGGACCAGGCGACCTTCCTGATGATCGTGCTGCTGGCCGTCGCCGCCGTCCTGGTGGGCCTGGGCATCGGCTACCTGATGGGCGGCTACGACCGCGGCCAGTCCATGCGCGCCGCCGCGATCACCTCGTTCCTGGTCGGCGGAATGATCCTGCTGGACCGGTTCATGCAGGCCTGGCCGAGCTACTTCGACAACAGCCGCGTCCGCGGCCGCCCGATCGCCACGATCGGCGCCGGCACCCCCAACATCGAGGGCGACTTCTGGATCCTGGGCCTGGACTCCTTCACCCACCTGATCCTGCCCACCATGGCCCTGATCCTCATCTCTCTGGCCAGCTACACCCGCTTCACCCGGGCCTCGATGCTGGAAATCATGAACATGGACTACATCCGCACCGCCCGCGCCAAGGGCGTCTCGGAACGGACAGTGGTCATGCGGCACGCCTTCCGGAACGCCCTGATCCCCATCGCCACCATCGTGGCCTTCGACATCGGCGGCCTGATCGGCGGCGCCGTCATCACCGAATCCGTGTTCTCGGTGCGCGGCATGGGCTTCCTGTTCCTGGACGGCATCTCCCACACCGATCCCAACCCGGTCATGGGCGTCTTCGTCTGTGTGGCCATCACGGCCATGGGTTTCAACCTCATTGCGGACCTCGCCTACTCCGCACTTGATCCGCGCGTAAGGGTAAAAGCATGAGCCAGCCAAGCCAGCAAGACGAAATCATGGCCGAGGACGCGGCCCTCAAGGGTGCCCCCGCGGCCGGCATAGAACCCGTCCTCGAGGCCAAGGGCCTGAGCCAGGGCCAGATCGTACGCAAGCGCTTCCTCGGCCACACCGGCGCGATCATCGGCCTGGTGGTCTTCGCCATCATCTTTCTGATGGCCTTCACCTCCGTGGGCTACCTCGGCATCCCGGGCTGGTGGAAGTACAACCACGAGCAGGTCTCCGCCCTGGTCAACGACGGCGCCCCCACCTCCTCGCTCTGGCCGCTGGCTTGGGGCGAGCACCCCTTCGGCCAGGACCGGATCGGCCGCGACCTGTTCGCCATGACCATGCGCGGAGCGCAGCAGTCCATCACCGTCATGGTGGTCATCGGCCTGATCGCCGGCCTGCTCGGCGTCCTGGTCGGGGCGATTTCCGGCTACTTCCGCGGCTGGGCCGAGGCCATCCTGATGCGCCTCACCGACGTCATCATCATCATCCCGGCGCTGCTGCTCGCGGCGGTCATGGCGCAGATGGCCGGCCGGCGCGACTCCGGCAGCTGGTTCGCTTCCTTCGCCAGCAGCAACGGCGTCCTGGCCCTGGGCATCTTCCTCGGCCTGATCAGTTGGGTCAGCCTCGCCCGGCTCATGCGCGGCGAGTTCCTGTCCCTGCGGGAACGCGAATTCGTCGACGCCGCCCGGATCTCCGGTGCCAGCAACGCCCGGATCATCTTCAAGCACATCCTGCCCAACGCCGTCGGCGTCCTGATCGTCAACGTCACCCTGACCATGTCCGCGGCCATCCTCACCGAGACCGCGCTGAGCTTCCTGGGCGTCGGGGTCAAGGCCCCAGACACGTCCCTGGGCCTGCTCATCTCGCAGAACCAGCAGGCCTTCGCCACCCGGCCTTGGCTGTTCTGGTTCCCCGGCCTGTTCATCGTGCTGATCTGCCTGAGCATCAACTTCATCGGCGACGGGCTGCGGGATGCCTTCGACCCGCGGCAGAAGAAGTTCAACGCCAAGAAGGCCCGCGAAGCCGACGCCGCCGCGGGCACCCCCGCCGGTTCTCCCGCTGCAGCGGGTGCCTCGCCGGCAGCGGAAAAGTCCGCGGTCACCGCCTTCGATGGCACCAAGGACGACTAAGGTGACAGCCCCGAACCCGGGCCGCAGGCTAGACGGCGGCGACGGTCCAGACGCTGGCCGCCAGCAGCACCACGGCGACGGCGATCGCCGCCCACCGCGGGGTCACGGACACCGCGGTGGTGGCGGCCTCGCCGGCGGCCAGGGCGCCGCTCTCCACCAGGGCCTGCCAGCGGCCGCGCACCAGCCGGGCGGCCTGGCCCGAGTCGGTGGTCTTCAGGTCTCCCGGGCGCACCGAGTTGCCCGGGCCGTAGCTGGTGTCCGGCAGCCCGCGCAGGTCCTCGGGGCGGGCGTTGCGGCCGCCCCAGATGCCCGGCGCGGGGGCTGCCCACGCGGCGTAGCTGCGCCGGGCCGTCACCAGGGTCAGGGCGTAGCGGGTGTCCACATGCACCAGCGCCGCCCACGGCACCTCGACGGACCGGAACGGGTTCTCCAGGGTGACCCCGCCGTCGTGCACCACGACGGCGGGAAGCCAAAAGAACTGCCAGCCCAGGAAGGCCACCAGCAGCAGGGGAGCGGTGCCCAGCAGCCCCGCGGGACCGGCCGAGGCCACCGTCACGACCAGGCCCAGCAGCCCGACGCCCCAGGCCAGGCCGGCGAACCATTTATTGGTCCGGGCCTTGAAGATTTCGACGTTTCCGGCATCGGGCGCTGTGCTCATGCCCCCCATATTTCAGCATTCCGGCCGAACGCACTAAATTCCCGGTGCGGCGGCCCGGCGGAAGGAACACCCCATCATGACTGACTTCATCACCGTGGACCCGGCGCAGCCCTCCGCCCCCGGCAAGGGCGACGTCGTCCTGGAGGTCCGCGACCTCAGCGTCGACTTCGGCGTGGACAAGAAATGGGTCCCGGCCGCCATCCGGCTGAACTACGAGGTCCGGGCCGGCGAGGTCCTCGCGATCGTCGGCGAGTCCGGCTCCGGCAAGAGCGCCAGCTCCATGGCGCTGCTGGGCCTGCTGCCGAGCAACAGCCGCGTCAACGGCAGCGTCAAGCTGGCCGGCAATGAACTCCTGGGCGGCAGCGAAGCCAACATCAGGGCCGTCCGCGGCAAGGACGTCGCCGTCATCTTCCAGGAGCCGATGACCGCACTGAACCCGGTCTACACCGTCGGGGCGCAGATCGTGGAAACCATCCGGCTGCACAACGAGGTCTCCCCGGACCAGGCCAGGGAACGGGCCGTGCGGATGCTCGAGCTGGTGGAGCTGCCGGACCCGGAGAAGGCCTTCCGCTCCTACCCGCACCAGCTCTCCGGCGGCCAGCGGCAGCGCGCCATGATCGCGCAGTCGCTCTCCTGCGACCCCAAGCTGCTGATCGCCGACGAGCCCACCACGGCCCTCGACGTCACCGTCCAGGCCGAAATCCTGGACCTGATGCGGAACCTCCGCAACAAGCTCGACAGCGCGATCGTCCTGATCACCCACGACATGGGCGTCGTCGCCGACCTCGCGGACCGGATCGCGGTCATGCGCCGCGGCGTAATTGTGGAGACCGGCACGGCGGCGGAGATCTTCCACAACCCGCAGCACGAGTACACCAAGGCGCTGCTGGACGCCGTGCCGCACCTGGGCCAGGGCGGGGAGGCCGACGGCGACGTAGACGTTACCGCGGCCCTCGCCGCCGCCACCCAGGCCGACCTCGAGGCCATCCCGCACGAGGAACTCCTTCGCCGGGAACGGGCCAACGCCGCGGCCCTCGCCGCCGCCGCGGAGACCGCCAAGCCGCAGGGCGACCCGGTCCTGGAACTGACCGACGTCGCGATCGAATACCCCAAGCAGGGCCGGGTGCCGGCCTTCCGCGCGGTGGAGGGCGCCAACCTGGCGATCTACCCGGGCCAGGTCGTCGGCCTGGTGGGGGAGTCGGGCTCCGGCAAAACCACCATCGGACGCGCCGCCGTCGGCCTGCTGCCCGTCGCGGCCGGCACCATGAAGGTGGTGGGGCAGGACATCTCCGCCGCCAAGCGCAACGGCCGGCAGTTGCACGAGATGCGCCGCCACGTGGGCATGGTCTTCCAGGACCCGTCCTCCTCGCTGAACCCCCGCCTGCCCATCGGCGAGAGCATCGGCGAGCCGATGTTCCTGGCCGGCGTCGCGAAGGGTGCCGAGCTGCAAACCCGGATCGAGGCGCTGCTGGACCAGGTGGAGCTGCCGCGCAACTACCGCAACCGCTACCCGCACGAACTCTCGGGCGGCCAGAAGCAGCGCGTCGGCATCGCCCGGGCCCTCTCCCTGAAGCCGAAGCTGATGGTGGCCGACGAACCCACCTCCGCCCTCGACGTCTCGGTCCAGGCCAAGGTGCTGGAGCTGTTCCAGAACCTTCAGAAGGAACTCGGCTTCGCCTGCCTCTTCGTCACCCACGACCTCGCCGTCGTCGACGTCCTCGCCGACCGCATCTGCGTGATGCAACGGGGCCGGATCGTCGAACAGGGCAGCCGCGACCAGATCCTGCGCAACCCGCAGGAGCCGTACACCCAGCGCCTGCTGGCCGCGGTGCCCCTGCCGGACCCGGAGAAGCAGCGGGAACGGCGGGAACTGCGGGCCCAGCTGCTCTCGGGCGCCAGCTAGGAGAGCGGTTAGGAAAGGGGCAACAGGGAGGGAATCCACGAGGAACGGGAGAAGCGGCACGTATCCTACCAGCCAGTAATCTGTGACTTGAAATACGTTGCGCTTGACGCTAGCCGTCACAGTGCTGTCGAGTCACGGTTTGGCAACGGAGTTCCATGATCTGGACATCTTGCGGTTAGGCTACTTCCATATGTAGGCCACGTCACAGGGATATCCCTGTGCCCGCGCCTGCCGGGAAGCACAAGTCTCTCCCGCAGAACTCCCACAACTCTTAGGAGGAGGAATGCGTTTTTCGCGCACTTCCAAAGCACTGGGCCTGGTGGCTATCGCTGCCATGACCCTGACCGGTTGCGGCGGCGGCGGTTCCAACACCGCCGGCGGCAGCACCGGTGGCGACACCAGCAAGGTCATCATTGCTGACGGTTCCGAGCCCCAGCGTCCGCTGATGCCCGCCGACACCAATGAAGTTGGCGGCGGCAAGGTCATCGACATGATGTTCTCCGGTCTGGTCAGCTACGACCCCAACGGCAAGCCCGTGAACGAACTGGCTGAGTCCATCGAGGGCAAGGACGGCCAGCACTTCACGATCAAGATCAAGAAGGACCAGAAGTTCACGAACGGCGAGGCCATCACGGCCAAGACCTTCGTTGACTCCTGGAACTTCGGTGCCGCCGCGAAGAACGCACAGCTCAGCGGTGGCTTCTTCGAGTCCATCAAGGGCTACGACGAGGCCAGCAAGGAAGGCTCCACGGTCGAGACCATGTCCGGCCTGAAGGTCGTTGACGACCAGACCTTCACCGTTGAACTCTCCCAGCCGGAATCCGACTGGCCGCTGCGCCTGGGCTACACCGCCTTCGTGCCGGTCCCGTCCGGTGCCCTGAAGGACCCGAAGGGCTTCGGCGAGAAGCCGGTCGGCAACGGCCCGTACAAGATGGCCGACGGCGGCTGGCAGCACAACGTGCAGATCCAGCTTGTCCCGAACCCGGACTACAACGGCCCGCGCAAGGCCAAGAACGCCGGCGTGACGTTCAAGATCTACCAGAACGACGACGCCGCGTACCAGGACCTGCTGTCCAACAACCTGGACATCCTGCAGACCATCCCGACGAGCGCCCTGAAGAACTACAAGTCCGACCTGGGTGACCGCACGATCAACAAGCCGTACGCCGGCAACCAGACCATCGCCATCCCGGAATACCTGCCGGAGTGGAGCGGCGAGGCCGGCAAGCTGCGCCGCCAGGCCATCTCCATGGCCATCAACCGCGATGAGATCACCAAGGTCATCTTCAACGGTGCACGCCAGCCCGCCAAGGACTTCACCGCCCCCGTGCTGGACGGCTACAGCGACTCGATCCCGGGTTCGGACAACCTGAAGTTCGACGCCACCAAGGCCAAGGACGCCTGGGCCAAGGCCGACGCGATCCAGAAGTGGGACGCTGACAAGACCTTCACCATCGCCTACAACGCCGACAAGGGCGGCCACAAGGCATGGGTTGAGGCTGTTGTGAACCAGCTGAAGAACACCCTCGGCATCAAGGTTGAGGGCAAGCCCTACGCCACGTTCAAGGAAGCCCGCAACGACGCCACCGCCAAGACCCTGACCGGTGCCATCCGCGCCGGCTGGCAGGCCGACTACCCGTCGCTGTACAACTTCCTCGGCCCGATCTACAAGACCGGTGCCGGCTCCAACGACGCGAAGTACGCGAACCCGACGTTCGACAAGGCCATCTCCGACGGCCTGAACGCCTCCACCGTCGCCGACGGCAACAAGGCCATGAACAAGGCTCAGGAAATCCTCCTGACCGACCTTCCGGCCATCCCCCTGTGGTACCAGGTTGCCCAGGGCGGCTGGAGCGACAAGGTCACCAACGTTGACTACGGCTGGGACGGCGTCCCGCTGTACTACAACATCAGCGGCAAGTAAATAACTGAACGACGGCGGGGGCTGCCTGGATTGGGGCCTCCGCCGTTGTTCTGCTTCCACTCTGTTTTCCGGACAGATCCCCGCAAGTTCTCCCTGACAGTCCGCCCTGACGGCCACCGCCTCGGGTGAACTCTGCAGCCCGTCCTCTGTGACCGACCCGGCGCCGGGCCGCAGTCCAAAGTGAAAAGGTTCTTCGATGAACAACTCCGCCGCATCCCTGGACCGGATGCCTGCTGACAAGGGTGTGCTTCGCTGATGGCGACTTACATCCTCAAGCGTTTTCTCCAACTGATCCCCGTCTTCCTGGGCGCAACGCTGCTGGTCTACTTCCTGGTCTTCAGCCTCCCCGGTGACCCGATCGTCGCCCTCTTCGGCGACAAGCCGGTCAACGAGGCCGTCGCCGCGAAGCTCCGCGCGCAGTACCACCTGGACCAGCCGTTCTGGATCCAATACCTGCTCTACCTCAAGAGCATCTTCACCTTCGACCTCGGCCAGGACTTCTCCGGCCGTCCCATCGCCGCCGTGCTGGGCGAGGTGTTCCCGGTTACCGCCCGCCTGGCCATCATGGCGCTGATCTTCGAGGCCGTCTTCGGCATCATCTTCGGCCTGATCGCCGGCCTGCGGAAGGGCAAGCTCTTTGACGCGACCGTCCTCGTGGCGTCCCTGATCGTCATCGGCATCCCGATCTTCGTCCTTGGCTTCCTGCTGCAGTTCACCATCGGCGTCCAGCTCGGCTGGGCCAAGCCCACGGTCAGTTCCGCGGCTACGGTGCAGGACCTGATCCTGCCCGCGATCGTGCTGGGCCTGGGCTCCTTCGCGTACGTGCTGCGCCTGACGCGCACCTCGGTGATCGAGAACATGAACGCCGACTACGTGCGCACCGCCACCGCCAAGGGCCTGTCCCGGTTCCGAGTGGTCCGCGTGCACATCCTGCGCAACTCCCTGATCCCCGTCATCACCTTCCTGGGCGCGGACCTGGGCAGCCTGATGGGCGGCGCGATCGTCACCGAAGGCATCTTCAACGTGCCCGGCGTCGGCAACCGGCTCTACCGGGCCGTGCTCTCCGGCGAGGGACCCACGGTGGTCTCGATCGTCACCGTCCTGGTGCTGATCTACTGCCTCTCCAACCTGCTCGTTGACCTGCTCTACGCCTGGCTTGACCCGAGGATCCGCTATGACTCCTGAAACCAATCCCGCACGGCAGGACGCTCCGATGCCCGCCCCGCGCCACATCGAGCACTTCGTCGCCGACTTTTCCGAGACCCCGCTGCAGGCCACGGACAAGGTCAAGGAGGACCAGGCACCCCTGAGCCTCTGGGCCGAGGCCTGGCGCAACCTGCGCAAGCAGCCGCTGTTCCTGATCTCCGCGTTCCTGATCCTGGTGGTCGTGGCCGTGTCCCTCTTCCCGGGACTGTTCTCCGGCATCGACCCCACCTCCGAGGCCTGCCAGCTGGCCAACTCCGACGGCGGCCCCACCGGCGGCCACCCGCTGGGCTTCACCCAGCAGGGCTGCGACGTCTACGCCCGCGTCATCTACGGCACGCGCTCCTCGGTGACCGTCGGCCTGTTCACCACCATCGGTGTCCTGGTCATCGGCGGCATCATGGGCGCCCTGGCCGGCTACTACGGCGGCTGGGTTGACGCGGTCCTGGCCCGCATCAACGACATCTTCTTCGCGCTGCCGCTGATCCTCGGCGCGATCGTCGTCATGCAGCTGCCGATGTTCCGCTCCAACCGCACCGCGTGGACCCTGGTGCTGATCCTGATGGCGTTCGGCTGGCCGCAGATCGCCCGCATCACCCGTGGCGCCGTGATCGAGGTCCGCAACGCCGACTTCGTCACCGCCGCGCGTTCCCTGGGTGTCTCCAAGTTCGGCGCCCTGATGCGTCACGTCATGCCGAACTCGCTGGCCCCGATCATCGTCGTGGCCACCATCTCCCTGGGTACCTTCATCGTGGCCGAATCCACGCTGTCCTTCCTGGGCATCGGCCTCCCGCCCAGCGTGATGTCCTGGGGCAACGACATCCAGGCAGCTCAGGCCTCCCTGCGCTCGAACCCGATGCCGCTGCTCTACCCGGCCATCGCCCTCTCCATCACCGTTCTGAGCTTCATCATGCTGGGCGACGCCCTCCGTGATGCTCTCGATCCCAAAGCGCGCAAGCGATGAAAGGGGAAGCCATGAACACCCCTGTTGAAATCCGTGAAGAGGGAACGGCCGCCGTGCGTCCGCTCCTGGAAATCCGGGACCTGGCGATCACCTTCAAGACCGGCGGCGGCGACGTCAACGCCGTCCGCAACGCCCACCTCACCGTGATGCCGGGCGAAACGGTCGCGATCGTGGGCGAGTCCGGCTCGGGCAAGTCGACCACGGCGCTGGCCGCGATCGGCCTGCTGCCCACCAACGGCCGGGTCTCCGGCGGCCAGATCCTGTTCGACGGCGAGGACATCTCCAAGGCCGGCGAGAAGCGCATGATCGAATTGCGCGGCAACAGCATCGGCATGGTCCCGCAGGACCCGATGTCCAACCTCAACCCGGTTTGGAAGATCGGCCAGCAGGTCCGCGAGACGCTCAAGGCCAACGGGCTGCCCGACGGTCCCGACGACGTCGCCAAGGTCCTCTCGCAGGCCGGCCTGCCGGACGCCGCACGGCGCGCCAAGCAGTACCCGCACGAGTTCTCCGGCGGCATGCGCCAGCGCGCGCTGATCGCCATCGGCCTGTCCTGCCAGCCGCGCCTGCTCATCGCCGATGAGCCGACGTCGGCCCTGGACGTGACCGTGCAGCGCCAGATCCTTGACCACCTGGACAAGATGACCACCGAGCTCGGCACCGCCGTGCTGCTGATCACCCACGACCTCGGCCTCGCCGCCGAACGCGCCGACAAGGTGGTCGTGATGTACCGCGGCCAGGTGGTGGAATCGGGTCCGTCGCTGGAACTGCTGCGCAACCCGCAGCACCCGTACACGCAGCGCCTGGTCGCCTCCGCGCCGTCGCTGGCGTCCCGCCGGATCCAGGTCGCCAAGGAGCAGGGCGTCGAGTCCGAGGACCTGCTCGCCCCCGCCGAGGAAGGCGTGGTCGAGGCCGCGAAGCCGGACGAGGTGCTCAAGATCGAGAACCTCCGCAAGGTCTTCAAGCTCCGCTCCGGCCTGGGCCGGTCCACCGACTTCACCGCGGTGGACGACGTGTCCTTCAGCGTCAAGCGCGGCACGACGACGGCGATCGTGGGGGAGTCGGGCTCCGGCAAGTCCACGGTGGCGCAGATGGTGCTGAACCTGCTCCAGCCCACCTCCGGCAAGATCGTGTTCGACGGCGTGGACACCTCGACGCTGAACGCCAAGGAAATCTTCGCGTTCCGCCGCCGTGTCCAGCCGATCTTCCAGGACCCCTACGGTTCCCTCGATCCGATGTACAACATCTTCCGGACCATCGAGGAACCGCTGCGCACCCACAAGATCGGGACCAAGGCCAGCCGGGAAAAGAAGGTGCGCGAACTGCTGGACCAGGTGGCCCTGCCGCAGTCCACCATGCAGCGCTACCCGAACGAGCTCTCCGGCGGCCAGCGCCAGCGCGTCGCGATCGCCCGTGCCCTGGCCCTCGATCCCGAGGTCATCATCTGTGACGAAGCCGTCTCCGCACTCGACGTGCTGGTCCAGGCGCAGGTTCTCAACCTGCTCGCGGACCTGCAGTCGCGGCTGGGCCTGACTTACCTCTTCATCACCCACGACCTGGCCGTGGTCCGGCAGATCGCGGACCACGTCTGCGTGATGGAAAAGGGCAAGCTGGTGGAGACCGGTTCGACCGACGACGTCTTCGACGCGCCGCAAATGGAGTACACGAAGGCCCTGCTGAACGCCATCCCCGGCGCCAAGCTGATGCTCCCACCGGACGTCGCCTGACCTCCAGGCAGGACGCCCCTGCGGGCCCTCACTAACAAAGGCAGCCGGTGACCACCCCGCGGGGTGGTCACCGGCTCCCTTTGTTTAACTCTTCCCGGTCCTCCGGTACCGCTGCCTAGTTGCCGGGCTCGGTGGTCACGGGCCCGGGCGGGGGCAGTTCGAGGCCCAGATCCTTGAGTTTGCCGGCCAGGATCGTACCGAGCGCGGCGTGGCCGGTGCTGTTCATGTGCACGCCGTCGGCCATCTGCGAGGTCAGGTTGTACTTGGTCAGCCAGTCGCCGGTGCTGATGAACGGGATGGAATGCCGGGCCGCAAGGCCGCCCAGCAACGAATCCACCTGGGTCCGGCGGCCGCCGCCGTAGTTCGCCCCGCGGGCCAGGGTGCCGATCATCGCCAGCCGGGCGGAGGGGTAGCGCTGCTTGAGGGAGGCGATCAGCCGCTCGGCGTTGGCCACGATCTGGGCGTCGGTGGCCCCGCGGGTTGCATCGTTGCCGCCGCCTTCCATGACAATTAGGGCGGGCGCGCCGTAGGGCAGCTTCCAGTCCCCGCGCTGCAGGGCGTCGACGTAGTTGCCGGTCTTCCCATTCGCCGCGACATAGCCGGTTCCGCCCAGACCGCAGAAGAAGACGTCGTACCCGGCCGCGGAAAGGCCCTGCCGGGGCCACCCATTGGTCGGTTCGGACTGGGAGTCGCCGATCAGGAGCGCGGTCCGGGAGATGTTGGCCACGATGACCTCTTCCCGGCCGTTGGCCGGGTTGCGGTATACCGTGCCCGGGGCCATGGTGGCCGGGTTGGGCAGGGGTGCCAGCAGGGACTTCTGCCCGCCGGCGGCGACCGGTTCGCCGGACGCACCTGCACCCGCACGGGCCGCCGACTTTCCGGGTACGCCGGAGGCGGGGGCGCTGGCGCTGGCCGGTGAGTCCGGGCCGGACGAGGAAGTGGTGGGTGCCTGCCCGCAGCCGGCCAGGAGAACGCCGGTGGCGATCACAGGTGCGGCGTAGCGGGTCAGAGCCGAGGCGATTCGCATCTGGGGTCTCCGGGCTTTGCTTTTCTTTACCACGGCAATAATGCGGTACTTCGCTCCCAAAAGCCAGTGACATTCCTCACGTGGACACGACCCCGCCGGGCGCCGCCGCCGTCGCCGGGCGCCGGGCCCGGTGCCCGGGGATCCCCGCGCCGGCGGGCGATTTAGGCCAATAAATGCCCGAGCCGCTAGAATGGATGCAGGTGCCCTGTGCGAACGGGCCATTCCTGTCGTGCGTTCCGGTCGGAAATGTCGCGATACAACAGCTGACTTCACCACTGAATCGAGCAATAACGCATGTCTGAAACCACCACCAACACTGCGGTAGCCACTGCATTGCGCAGTGACCTGCGCAACGTCGCGATTGTGGCCCACGTTGACCACGGCAAGACCACCCTGGTCGATGCCATGCTCAAGCAGACCAACTCCTTTGCCGAGCACAACCACCTCGAAGACCGCGTCATGGACTCCGGTGACCTGGAACGCGAAAAGGGCATCACCATCCTGGCCAAGAACACCACGGTGGCCTACAACGGTCCGTCCTCCAACGGCGAGACCATCACCATCAACGTCATCGACACCCCCGGCCACGCCGACTTCGGCGGTGAGGTCGAGCGCGGCCTGTCCATGGTCGACGGCGTCGTCCTCCTCGTGGACGCCTCCGAAGGCCCGCTGCCGCAGACCCGCTTCGTGCTGCGCAAGGCCCTCGCCGCGCACCTGCCCGTGATCCTGCTGGTCAACAAGACCGACCGTCCCGATGCCCGCATCGAGGAAGTCGTGCACGAGTCCATGGACCTGCTCCTGGGCCTGGCCTCGGACCTCGCGGACGAGGTTCCGGACCTGGACCTGGACAAGATCCTCGAAGTTCCCGTCGTCTACGCCGCCGCCAAGGTCGGCCGCGCCTCCCTCGAGCAGCCCGCCGACGGCACCGCCCCGGAGAACGAGGACCTGGAACCGCTCTTCAAGACCATCATCGAGCACATCCCGGCCCCGACCTACAACCCGGACGGTGTGCTGCAGGCACACGTCACCAACCTGGACGCCTCCCCGTTCCTCGGCCGCCTCGCCCTGCTCCGCATCTACAACGGCACCCTGCGCAAGGGCCAGACCGTGGCATGGGCCCGCGCCAACGGTGAGCTCAAGAACGTCAAGATCACCGAACTGCTGGCCACCAAGGCCCTGGACCGCGTCCCGGCCGAGTCCGCCGGACCGGGCGAGATCGTCGCCGTCGCCGGCATCGAGGAGATCACCATCGGTGAGACCCTGACCGACGCCGAGAACCCGCAGCCGCTGCCGCTGATCACCGTTGACGACCCGGCCATCTCGATGACCATCGGTATCAACACCTCCCCGCTGGCCGGCAAGGTCAAGGGCGCCAAGGTCACCGCACGCCAGGTCAAGGACCGCCTCGACAAGGAACTGATCGGTAACGTCTCCATCAAGGTCCTCCCGACCGAGCGTCCCGACGCCTGGGAAGTCCAGGGCCGTGGCGAGCTCGCCCTCGCCATCCTGGTCGAGCAGATGCGCCGCGAAGGCTTCGAGCTGACCGTCGGCAAGCCGCAGGTTGTCACCAAGACCATCGACGGCAAGATCCACGAGCCGATGGAACACATGACCATCGACGTGCCCGAGGAATACCTCGGCGCCGTGACGCAGCTGATGGCCGCCCGTAAGGGCCGCATGACCAACATGGCCAACCACGGCACCGGCTGGTGCCGCATGGAATTCATCGTTCCCGCCCGTGGCCTGATCGGCTTCCGCACCCGGTTCCTCACGGACACCCGCGGTGCCGGCATCGCCGCCTCGATCTCCGAGGGCTACGAGCCGTGGGCCGGCCCGATCGAATACCGCACCAACGGTTCGATGGTTGCCGACCGTGCCGGTGTCGTGACGCCGTTCGCCATGATCAACCTGCAGGAACGTGGCTCCTTCTTCGTGAAGCCCACCTCCGAGGTCTACGAGGGCATGATCGTCGGCGAGAACTCCCGCGCCGATGACATGGACGTCAACATCACCAAGGAAAAGAAGCTCACCAACATGCGTGCCGCTTCCTCGGACTCCTTCGAGAACCTGACCCCGCCGCGCGAGCTGACCCTCGAGGAATCCCTCGAATTCGCCCGCGAGGACGAATGCGTCGAGGTCACCCCGGAAGACATCCGTATCCGCAAGGTGATCCTGGACTCCAACGAGCGGGCCAAGGCCAACCGCGCCCGCGCCAAGGCCTAGGGTCCAGCCCGCCAGGGCATCGGCGCGTCCAGCGCCACCACGAACTGCCGTCGGGCAGGCGGTCCAACCGCCGCCCGGCGGCAGAGCCGTTTAAGCGGCCCTCCCGGTTCTGCCGGTGCCGTGCGGCGCAACGCCGTCCCGGCGCGCCGCGAAGTGATTGACAGCTGTCACCTCTACTGCAAAGCTGACCCGGTGACAGCCCAGAAACCCGCCGACTTCGCCGCGGATTCCGACGTCGGCGGGGACGCTGAGGCACCGGGGGACACTGCCCGGGAGGCCTCGCTCTGGCGTGACGCCAACTTCGGCGTCTTCTGGACCGCCCAGTCCCTTTCGCAGCTCGGCGCCCAGCTCGGACAGCTCGCGTTCCCCGTCCTGGCCGTGACCCTGCTGCGCGCCACCGAGTTCGAGGTGGGCATCCTCAACGCCGCCGGACTCGCCGCCTTCCTGCTGGTTGGGCTGCCTGCCGGCGCCTGGGTGGACCGCTGGCTCAAGCGCCGCACCATGATCCTCGCGGACCTGGTCCGGATGGTCGCGATCAGCGCCGTGCCCCTGCTCTGGTGGGCCGGTGCGCTGCAGGTCTGGCACCTCTACGTCATCTCCGCCGTCGTCGGCGTCGCCACCGTGTTCTTCGACGTTTCCTATCAGAGCTTCGTCCCCCTGCTGGTGCCCGCCCGCCACGTGGGCGAGGCAAACTCCAAACTCGAGGCCACGGCCCAGATCGCCCGGATCGGCGGGCCAGCCGCCGGCGGAGCGCTCCTGGCCGTGGTGACGGCGCCGGTGCTCTTTGTCGGCCAGTCCGTGGGATACCTGCTCTCCGCCGTGTTCCTGACCCGCACCCGCGACCGTGAGGAGCCCCGCCCGGCCCGGGAACACGGTTCGCTGGGCACCGAGATCCGCGAGGGCCTCTCCTTTGTGGTGCGGCACGAACTGATCCGCCGCGTGGTGCTCTGCACCGCCGGCATGAACTTCGCCAGCATGCTGGTGTTCACGCTGCTGCCGGTGCTGGTGCTCCGGCAGCTGGGGCTGGGTCCCCAGGGTATGGGCATCATCATGTCCGTCGGCGCCGCGGGCGGCCTGCTGGGCGCGGTGTCCGGCCCGTGGCTTGCCCGCCGGATCGGCGAGGGCCGGGTCATCCCGGCGGGGGCACTGCTTGGGTCGCTGGCGCTGGTGCTGGTGCCGGTGGCGGCCCTGCAGACCGAACCCGGCAACGCCCTGGTGCTGCTGACCATCTCCGAGTTCGGCACCACCTTCGGCGCGCTGGTCTACAACATTATGCAGCTGACCATGCGGCAGCGGGTCTGCCCGCCGCGGCTGCTGGGCCGGATGAACGCCTCCGTCCGCTGCGTCGTCTGGGGCGTCATGCCGGTGGCGGCCCTGATCGGCGGCTTCCTCGGCGAGTCAATCGGGATGGTGCCCGCCATGTGGCTGGGCGCCGCGCTGAGCCTGCTCTCCGTGGCGCCGGTGCTGTTCTCGCCGCTGATGTCCATGCGGAAGCTCCCGGACAGCGTCGAGGGACCCGCCTCCTAGGCTTCCTCCGGCCCGGCAGCGTCCTGGGATTTCTCCGGCTCAGTAGAGCCCGGCCTCACCCGCGGCGCCCGGCGGGGCGGAGGCGGCGGCACGGCCTTCGCCGCCACCACGGACGCCAGCGTGATGACCGTGTCCTCCCGGCGCGTGCGGACCGTGCACTCGGTACCGTCGCAACCCAGCAGCTCGCCCAGCGCGTCGGTCAGGCCGCCCTCGATGCGGTACCGGACCACCACCCGGGTGCCCGGCGCGGCGGAGGCCAGAAAGTCACGGGGCCGGGAAGGGGAATCGCTCACCGGACCATCCTAGGTCCGCGGGCAGACCGCCTGCCGCGGGCGTCTGTGACGGCCGGGTAGGTTGGCGGGAGCGGGCTGGGGGATAATAGGCTCGGAAGTCAGCAGCCCGGCGCTCAGGCCGGGGCAGAACGCCCGGCGGAAGCCGGAGCCAACGTGGAGAGGCCAGGGTCGTGACGTACGTAATCGCGCAGCCGTGTGTAGATGTTAAGGACAAGGCATGCATTGAGGAGTGCCCCGTCGACTGCATCTACGAGGGCGAGCGTTCCCTGTACATCCACCCGGACGAGTGCGTGGACTGCGGTGCCTGCGAGCCGGTCTGCCCCGTCGAGGCGATCTACTACGAGGACGACACACCCGAAGAGTGGGCGGACTACTACAAGGCCAATGTGGAGTTCTTCGACGTGCTGGGTTCCCCGGGCGGCGCCGCCAAGATCGGCAACACCCACACCGACCACCCGATGATCGCCGCCCTGCCGCCGCAGAACCAAGACCACTAGGACGGATCCACGGTGACTTCTGCGGTGCGCAGCTTCGGCCTCAGCCTGCCCGACTACCCGTGGGAGGCGATGGCGCCCTACAGCGCCCGCGCCGCCGGGCACCCCGGGGGAGTGGCCAACCTGTCCATCGGCACCCCGGTGGATGACACGCCCGCCCTGGTCCAGGACGCCCTCCGGGCCGCGGCCAACGCTCCCGGCTACCCGACCGTGCACGGCACCCCGGCCCTCCGCGAGGCCATCGCCGCCTGGTTCGAGCGCCGCCGCGGCGTCCCCGGCCTCGACCCGCAGAACGTCATGCCCACAGTCGGGTCCAAGGAACTGGTGGCCTGGCTGCCGTTCCTGCTCGGCCTGAAGCCCGGCGACGTCGTCGTCCGGCCCACCGTCGCGTACCCCACCTACGACATCGGGGCCACGTTCGCCGGCGCGGAGCACGTCGCCGCCGACGACCTCGATGAACTCGACGCCGGCACCCGCTCGCGCGTCCGGCTCGTCTGGGTCAACTCCCCGGCCAACCCCACCGGCAGCGTCCGCGACGCCGAGTCCCTGCGCCGGATCGTGGCGCAGGCCCGTGAGCTGGGCGCCGTCGTCGCCTCCGACGAGTGCTACGCCGAACTCGGCTGGGGCGAATGGGACGTCCAGCGAGGCGGGGAACCCGTACCCAGCATCCTCGACCCGCGGGTGGCGGGCGGCTCCCACGAGGGGCTGCTGGCGGTCTACTCGCTGAGCAAGCAGTCCAACCTGGCCGGCTACCGGGCCGCCTTCGTCGCCGGCGACGGGGCCCTGATGGCCAACCTGGTCAACAGCCGCAAGCACGCCGGGATGATCGTGCCCTACCCGGTCCAGGAGGCCATGCGCGTGGCGCTCGGCGACGACGCCCACGTCACCGCGCAGAAGGACCTGTACCGCGGCCGCCGCGAGCGGATCGTTCCCGCACTGGAGTCCTTCGGGCTGACCATTCACGAGTCCCGCGCCGGACTCTACCTGTGGGCCACCGCGGGCGAGCCGACCTGGGACACGGTGGGGCGGCTGGCGGACCGCGGAATCGTCGTCGGCCCCGGGGTGTTCTACGGCGACGCCGGCAACGGCTTCGTGCGGGTGGCCCTCACGGCCAGCGACGAGCGGATCGCCACCGCCGCGGAGCGTCTGGCTACGGGACCGTAACGATGCTGTGACGCGGGGCACACAAAGCGCGGATTCGCCGCCTTGAAGGCCCTGCGGATTAGTACCACCCGCGAAGTCCCGGTACTTTTTAACTGACGATCAATGGTGGCTTTCCACAAGAAGGCAGCGCGGCCGTTGGAACCGGCATGTAGATGCGGATTCCGTGGGCGGCTTCACCAGATGTTGGATCAAGCTTTCAACAGGGGCCCAGGGCCTCATGAGGAGAATCCATGACTGAGACCACCAGCGCAACCCTGCGTCATGCAGGCGGCGAGCTTGAGCTCCCGCGCATCAAGGTTGTTGAAGGAAACGAAGGCTACGACGTTTCCAAGCTGCTGAAGCAGACCGGCGCCGTTGCCTTTGACCCCGGTTTCATGAACACGGCGGCCACCACCTCGGCCATCACATACATCGATGGCGACGCCGGCATCCTGCGCTACCGGGGTTACCCGATCGAGCAGCTCGCCGAGCACTCGAGCTTCCTCGAGGTGTCCTACCTGCTGATCTACGGCAACCTGCCGACGCCGGCCGAGCTGGAGGCCTTCGATCAGCGGATCCGCCACCACACCCTGCTGCATGAGGAGCTCAAGGGCTTCTTCAGCGGCTTCCCGCGCGACGCGCACCCGATGCCGGTGCTTTCCTCCGCCGTCTCCGCGCTGTCCACCTTCTACCAGGACTCGCTGGACCCGTTCAACGCCGAGCACGTCGAGGTTTCCACCTACCGCCTGCTGGCCAAGATGCCGGTCATCGCCGCATACGCGCTGAAGAAGTCCATCGGCCAGCCGATGCTCTACCCGGACAACTCCATGAACCTGGTGGAGAACTTCCTGCGCCTGAGCTTCGGCCTCCCCGCCGAGCAGTACGAGGTCGACCCGGTCGTTGCCAAGGCCCTGGACCTGCTGCTCATCCTGCACGCGGACCACGAGCAGAACTGCTCCACCTCCACGGTCCGCCTGGTCGGCTCCTCCAACGCCAACCTCTTCGCGTCCGTCTCCGCCGGCATCAACGCCCTCTTCGGCCCCGCCCACGGTGGCGCCAACGAGGCCGTCCTCAAGATGCTCCGCCAGATCCAGGCCGACGGCATCAAGCCCGAGGACTACATGGAGAAGGTCAAGAACAAGGAAGACGGCGTCCGCCTGATGGGCTTCGGCCACCGGGTCTACAAGAACTACGACCCGCGCGCCAAGATCGTCAAGGCCACGGCCCACGAGATCCTCAGCAAGCTCGGCGGCAACGACGAACTGCTCGAGATCGCCCTCCGCCTCGAAGAGAAGGCGTTGCAGGATGACTACTTCATCCAGCGCAAGCTCTACCCGAACGTGGACTTCTATACCGGCCTGATCTACAAGGCCATGGGCTTCCCGGAGAAGATGTTCACCGTGCTCTTCGCGATCGGCCGCCTCCCCGGCTGGATCGCGCAGTGGCGCGAGATGATCAGCGACCCGAACACCAAGATCGGCCGCCCGCGCCAGCTGTACACGGGAGAGCCGGAACGGAACTACCCGGCCGTCTAGGTCCCATCCAACGGCACTGCACTGCTGAGCACAGCCCGACGGCGGCGGTCCCTGCTCCAGGCCGTGCGACGACACTTCCATGGCGATGGCGCGAGCGCCGGCGCGATGCAGGTCGGCCAGGCTGTGCTGCAGCTGAATGGCGTC
>NZ_JBFBKP010000016.1:44901-67466 GCF_040702285.1 Arthrobacter sp. NPDC080086 | reverse complement strand
TGGCTCCATCCTGCCACTGCCGAAAAGTGCTCCGCATTGTGCGCATGACCAATATGAACTAAACGGGAGTGTTCTGGATCACGGGACGTAAGGTGGCGGGCGGCGTTGCTCGCTGGCGGCGCCGAATCCAGGAAGGTTCATCGATGAGCACCCAACCGACCGAAGCGGCCCAGACCCGGAAGGCCGTCGGCAACATCCTCAAAGGCTCCGCGGGCAACCTCGTGGAATGGTATGACGTCTACGTCTACACGGCCTTCGCGGCCTATTTCCAGTCCCACTTCTTCAACTCCAAGGACGACCTGCAGGCCGGGCTCGAGGCCATGGCCGTCTTCTCGACGTCGTTCCTGATGCGCCCCATCGGCGCCTGGTTCTTCGGCCGCTACGCCGACCGCAAGGGCCGCAAGGCGGCGCTGACCCTGAGCGTGACGATGATGTCCGCCGGGTCCTTCGCCATCGCCATCCTGCCCACCCAGCAGGTAATCGGGCTGTGGGCCATGATCCTGCTGGTCCTGATCCGCGTCCTCCAGGGGTTCTCCGTCGGCGGCGAATACGGCACCAGCGCCACCTACATGTCCGAGGCCGCCACCACCAAGCGCCGCGGCTTCTTCTCCAGCTTCCAGTACGTCACGCTGATCGGCGGCCAGATGCTGGCCCTGCTGGTCCTGGTGGTGCTGCAGAACGTCATGCCCAAGGCCGACCTCGGCGAGTGGGGCTGGCGGATCCCGTTCGCTATCGGCGGCGTCGCGGCCCTGGTGGTGCTGTGGCTGCGCCGTTCCATGGAGGAAACCGTCTCCGAGGAGCAGATCAAGGCCGCCAAGGTCCCCGCCGTTCCGGGCCAGGCCCAGCCGGGCACCATGAAGCTGCTGTTCACCAGCTACTGGAAGCCGCTGTTGGTCTGCATCGGCATCACCCTCGGCGGCACCGTGGCGTTCTACACCTACACAAACTTCATCCTGAAGTTCATGAATGACACCTCCGGCATCGCCAAGACCGACACCTCGGTGATCAACTTCTGGGCGCTGTTCATCTTCATGCTGCTCCAGCCGGTCTACGGCATCATCTCGGACAAGGTGGGCCGCAAGCCGCTCCTGCTCTGGTTCGGCATCACCGGCGTGCTCTTCACCTGGCCACTGCTCTCCACCCTCGCGGGCACCAAGAACCCGTTCACGGCCTTCCTGCTGATGATGGGCGGACTGCTGATCGTCGGCGGTTACACCTCGATCAACGCCCTGGTGAAGGCCGAGCTGTTCCCGGCCTCCATCCGCGCCCTCGGCGTCGGCCTGGGCTACGCGATCGCCAACTCGCTCTTCGGCGGCACCGTCCCGCTGATCGGCGCGGCGCTGCAGAAGGAGGGCCGGGAAGACCTGTTCTTCACCTACGTCACGGTGGCCATCGCGATCTCGCTGCTGGTCTACATCTTCGCGCTGAAGAACAAGAAGTCCACGCACCTGGACCACGAACAGGGCCACGCCTGGGACCAGCCGGCGGCCGTGGGCGCGGGCGTTGCCGCCTCACCGGAGCGGGACGACGACGGCGTCCTGGACACCCCGCGGCGATAGTCCGCCACTTCGACGGTTCCCTGCCGGATCGACGCCTCTAGACGTCTAATTGGCAGGGAACCGTCGAAACGGGCAAGGTGCGGCCGAGGGTTCGCCCCGGCTAAGAGTTGGATAAGTACGGCGACGGTGCGGAGCCGGCTCCGGGATCAGACCCCAGGAGCCGGCGCCGCGCCGTCGTCGTTCCTGATGCGGGCCAGGCGCCAAACGCTGAACCGGCCCAAGGCCGCGGCGGGGACCATCGCGATCGTGGCCAGAGGCATGGGCGGGTCCTCGAAGACCCCAAACGGCAGCGTGATGATTGCGCCGAGCACGGCGAATGCGCCCACATGCCACCACTGGTTGCGAACCGGTTGCAGCAGGACGCCCAACGGCAGCCCGAGAGCCCACCCAACGACGACGGCGGGTATGGCCCCAAACATCATTGCGGCAAGGAAAAGGGACCCTGCGTCGAGTGCTGAAGGCGGCAGGAACAGAGTCTCCAGGCTGAAGACTAGGCAAAAGGCGACATGGGTGACCAGAATCCCGACCCAGACGGCACTCGGGACCAATTCCACTCGGATCGGGCGGTTCATCCCTGACGCCCGCGGCTGGCGTTCAGGGCCCTATCGAGTGTCGGGTAGCGGTAGGTGAAGCCCGCGTCGAGGAGCTTGCGGGGCTCGACCCACCGGCTTTTCAGGACCAGCTCGGTTTCGGTGCGGATGACGATCGCGCCAACCTTCAGCAGCCAGGCGGGCGTGGGCAGCCCCAGGGGCATCCTGTAGGCGCGGCGCACCGACCGCATCAGCTCGCGGTTGCTGACGGCGGCCGGCGCGGCAACATTGACCGGCCCTTCCAGCTCTTTCCGGAGGTGGAGGAAGCGGATGGTCCGGTACAGGTCCTCGACGTGGATCCAGCTGAACTTCTGGGCGCCGACGCCCATGCGGCCGCCGAGACCCAGCCGGGCCAGAGTCGCGAACGGCCGCATCACGCCGCCGCCCGGGCCTAGGACAATGGCGATCCGGAGGGCCACCTTCCGGGTCGCGGGCGCGGGGGCTTCCGCCAGGGCCGTTTCCCAGGCGCGGGCCACGTCCACGGAGAATCCCTCGCCGAGCTCCCCGTCGTCTTCGGTTTGTGGCCGATCGCGGGCGTCTCGGTAGATGGTGCCGGTACTGGCGTTGAGCCAGGTCCGCGGCGGAGCGGAACACCGGGAGAGAGCTGTTCCCAGGGCGCCCGTCGTGGAGACCCGGGACTCAAGGATCTCGGCCCGGTTGCGGCGGTTGTACCGGCAGTCCACCGTGCGTCCGGCGAGGTTGACCAGCAGGTCAGCTCCTTCCAGCACCGTCGTGATTGCGGTGTTGTCGCCCCACGCCGCCGACGCTCGCTGGGACCGGCCAATGGTCCTGACGTTCCACCCGTCCTCGGCGAAGCGACGGGAGACGTAGGTCCCGATGAAACCGGATGCCCCGGCGATGACTACTGTCGTGCTCTCCATGAATCCCCCAATTCGGTGATGATGCGTCAGTCGGTGCGGAGCGCGCGGGCGAGGCCCATCGCGTCGTCCAGGATCTTTCCCACTCCGGGGATGCGGGCCAGTGAGACCCCCCGCGCCACCAGCGGGGCGATGCCGTCCACCATAATCCGGGTCCGGCGTTGGCCCTCCGAGGTGTCGTAGACCCAGAACAGGGTGACTCCCATGTAGGCCATCCAGAGCAGGCCGGGCAGTTCGGATCGCAGGCGGCGCGGCGGTGCGGGTGTGGCTCCCTCGACGACCTCGACGAAGATCTGCTGCGCTGCCTTTCGGGCATCGGACGAGGCCGGGTTGAAGGGGTTGGTCGGGGACGTGGGGCGGATTGCGGTGGCGATGAATTCGGCGCCGAAGCGATGGTAGGGCGCCATGGTGTCCAGTCCGGCATGCAAGGTGGCCTTGAGCCGGTCGCGAAGGTCGTGGATCCCGTCGAGGGCCTCCGCCGCCCGGGCGGCGTGGTCGGCCTGGATCCGCTGGTAAAGCTCCTGGACGAGTTCATCCTTCGAAGCGAAGTAGTAGTAGGCGTTTCCGACCGACACTCCGGCTTCAGCCGCGATGGCGCGCATGGTGGTCTGCTCGAAACCGATCTCACGGAACATCCGCAACGCGGTCTCGGCCACACGCTGCCGGGTCTGTTCGCTCTTCGCCGCCATGATTCCCCATTTCTGAACGTGTTCAAAAAGTATCGCAGGTTATTTGAACATGTTCAATAAGCGCCGGCTGGTCCCCGTTTCGACGGTTAGCCGCCGGACCGATGGGCGGAAGCGTCTATCCGGCGCGGAACCGTCGAAGCGGGTTCGCGTCACCCTCCCTGGCCTTGCCGAGAGCGCGCAGGACCCGGTACTTGAATTCCACCTCGTTAAACAGGTCTTTCCACTCGATCCTTCGGAAGGTCCAGCCCTGCTCCATCAGGGCCTTCTCGCGCCGCCGCTCGGCAAAGACGGCGTCCGCCACCGGACCGTAGTCGAAGTACTTTGCCCGCCCGTCGAACTCCAGAGCCACCCGGAGCTCCGGCCAGGCAAAGTCCATCCGGTGCTCGCCCAGCGGCGTGCGCACTACATATTGCAGCTCGGGCGGCTCGATCCCTAACCGGTCCAGCAACTCCCGGGTCAGGCTTTCGCCGGCCGACTCGGCCCTCGGGTCAGCCAATTGCAGGGCGCGGCGCAGTGCCAGCACGCCGTTTCGCCCGGCGAGCCCTGCACATATGGATCGCAGAAGGTCCATGTCGGCGCCAAGCCGGGCGGCGTGGTCGACCAGGATGACGGACTGCTGCACGGAGAACATCCGGCAACAGTCCACCACCGTGCGTTCCAGCGACGTGCAGGGCAACCCCGCCACGAAACACAGATCACCGCTCGACAGGGCGCCGGTATGGGCGGCCACGTCCCGTCCATGGGAGACCGGGGACGGTGTGCCCGCCTGGGTGAGATGGACGCGCTGCTCGGCCTTCCACAGGTTCAGGCCGTGAAGGGCGGCAGCGGACAGGTGGCTGTAGGCGAAGGCGCCCGCCGACGTCGTCAGTGTCCCCAACGCGTGGGCGAAGACCAGTTGACGACGCCGGTCGGTGCCGGTGAGGCCCCGCCACCACTCGCCACGGGCATAGCAGCCGCGGCGCACCCGGACGAGCCTGCCATCCTGCACCAGCCGGGCGATGGTGCGGGACGTGAATCCGGCGGCAAGGAGTTGGTCCGTGCGCCACAGGTCCGGTGTCGGCGGAAGTGTTGGGGCCATGCCCCCAGCTTCGGGAAGGCATCCCGTGTCAGCTAGGGCTCACCGTGGCTATGTGGATACCCGCCGCTTCGACGGTTCCCCGCCGGGTAGACGTTCAGGAGCGTCTAGGTGGCAGGGAACCATCGAAATGGGCGGGCAGGGGAGGCCG
Organism: Arthrobacter sp. NPDC080086; assembly: GCF_040702285.1. Lineage (NCBI taxonomy): Bacteria > Bacillati > Actinomycetota > Actinomycetes > Micrococcales > Micrococcaceae > Arthrobacter > Arthrobacter sp. NPDC080086. The sequence goes on along the minus strand of NZ_JBFBKP010000016.1, from coordinate 62,524 downwards.
GGGAAGGGAAGGGCAGGGAACGACGCCGGAGGGACCCGGGTTCCTAGCCGTGGACCCGGTCCTGCGGGCTAACCCTTGAGCGTGGAGTCCAGCAACTCGCGGAGTTCGCGGAAGTGCCGCTCGGTGGCCTCGGGGTGGAAGGCGGAGGTGTCCGCCATCGAGTAGCCGTGCGGGGCGCCCTCGTAGATTTTGTTGCTGGCGGTCAGGCCGGCGGCGTTCAGCGCCTCACCCAGCCGGGCGACGGCGTCGGTGTCCATGCTCCGGTCCTTGTCCGCGTGGCCGAAGACGAAGGTGGCCCGCGCGTGCTCCAGGCCCAGGTGCGGGCTGTCCGGCTCGTCCGTGGCGAGGCCGCCGCCGTGGAAACCGCCGCAGGCCGCGACCTGGTCCGGGTGGGCGGTGGCGGTGCGGACCGCGAGGCGTGCACCCATGCAGTAGCCGGTGACGCCAATCGGTCCCTCGGAGACGCCGTCGAGCTCGCGCAGATCCCGGACCCACGCGTCGATGTCCGGGACGGCCTTGTCGCTGGTGAGGCGGCCGACGCGCGGGAACGCGGCGGCGCCGGCGGCTTCCCGGCCCTCCGGGGTGCTCATGTCGCCGGCCGGTGCCAGCTCGGTGGCCGTGCCCTCGCGGTAGAAGACGTTCGGGGCCAGCACCACGTAGCCCCAGTCCGCGATCCGCTGCGCCATCTCCTGGATGCGCGGGCGGAGGCCGAAGGCGTCCATGTAGAAGATGACGCCGGGGAACGGGCCCTCACCGGTGGTGGGGCGGGCGACGATGGCCTCGGCGGTGCCGTCTGCGGCAGGAATCTCGATAAACATCGGGCCAGCCTACCCGACGGGCCTAGGAGTAATACCGGCGCAGGGTCTCGGCCTTGAACTCGAAGAAGCTGCCGGCCTCGATGGCGAGCCGGGCGTCGTCCACCATCTTCACCACGAAGCGCTCGTTGTGGATGGAGATCAGCGTGGCGGAGACCATCTCCTTGGCCTTGAACAGGTGGTGGATGTAGGCGCGGGAGTAGTTCAGGCAGGCGTAGCAGTCGCAGCCTTCCTGCAGCGGGCCAAAGTCGCGCTTGTACTTGGCGCCGGAGAGGTTGTAGCGGCCGGTGGGGTGGTAGAACGCCGAGTTGCGGGCCACCCGGGTGGGGGAGACGCAGTCGAAGGTGTCCGCGCCGTTCTCGATGGCGGTGAAGATGTCGTCCGGTTCGGAGATGCCCAGCAGGTGCCGCGGCTTGTTCTCCGGCAGCTCCTCGTTGCACCAGCGCACGATCGTGCCCAGGTTCTCCTTCTCCAGCGCGCCGCCGATGCCGAAGCCGTCAAAGTTCATCGCGCCGAGGTCGCGGCAGGCCTTGCGGCGCAGGTCCTCGTACTGGGCGCCCTGGATCACGCCGAACAGCGCCTGGTAGGGCTTGCCGGCGCGCTGTTCCGTGAGCCGGAAGTGCTCGGTGATGCAGCGTTCGGCCCAGCGGCGGGTGCGTTCCAGGGACTCCTCCTGGTAGCCGCGGGAGTTCTGCAGCGTGGTGAGCTCGTCGAAGGCGAACATGATGTCCGCGCCGATCTGGTGCTGGACGTTCATCGAAATCTCTGGGCTGAAGCGGTGCCGGTCGCCGTTGAGGTGGCTCTTGAACCACACGCCTTCCTCGTCCACGTGGGCCAGGCGTTCCTTGCCGGGGGCGACGGCGTCGTCGGGCCCCGAATGGTCCACCGACTTCATGTCGATGACCTTCTTGAACCCCGAGCCCAGGCTCATCACCTGGAATCCGCCGGAGTCGGTGAAAGTGGGCCCGCGCCAGTTCATGAACGCCCCGAGGCCGCCGGCCTCGTCCAGGATGTCCGCGCCCGGCTGCAGGTACAGGTGGTAGGCGTTGGCCAGCACGGCCTGGGCGCCGAGCTCGGCGATGGACTCCGGCAGCACCGATTTGACCGTGGCCTTGGTGCCGACGGCGATGAACGCCGGGGTCTGGATCTCGCCGTGCGGGGTGCTGATGGTGCCGGTCCGGCCCAGGAAGGCCCCGCCGTTCTCCGCCACCTGCTCCGGCGTCGGCGAGCAGGTCTCGCTCAGGCGCTTGCCCACCCGGAAGGAGAAGTCGGACTGCTTGGCGGGCAGGGCGGAGGAGCGGGTGGTTTCAGGATTCGCAGGCACCGTTCAAGTGTGCCAGTTGCCGCGCCGAAGCCCCACCTCAGGGAGGGTGGCCCCGGATGCGCTGGGTGCGCCGCCCCGGGTGCTCCGCCGCATGTGCTCCGCCGCAGGTGCTCCGCCTCAGGCGACGGGGTCGGTGGAGGGGTAGTTCGCCGCGCGCCAGGAATCCCATCCTGCGCGGATCTCCTCAAGCCGGTGCGCGCCGAGCCCGTAGGTGGACACGATCACCAGGGATCCGCCGTCAGGGCGGAGCTCGGGGATGGCGGGCTGGTCTGCGATGATCACGAGGCCCTCGCCGTGCTCGGCGTAGCTCTGGACCGTCAGCCCAACCTGGTGGTTGCTGCGGAACCAGACCTTGCCGGAAACCGCTTCCCCGGTAGCCAGGGTCAGGGAGTAGGGGCCGCCGGCGGCCGGGACATCGCCCACGCCGAGCTTGTCGATCACCGAGCCCGCGGTGCCCGGGACGGCGAAGAAGAGCGTCCTCCGGAGGCCGTTTGGATGGCGTTCGAGGGCGAAACGGAGCTGGTGCAGGAAGGTCAACCAGCCCTGGGTGATGTCCTCGTCCCAGGCGGCCCACTCGGAGTTGTGGTCCACGGCGGCGCGGGTGATGCTGACCTCGGTGCCGCCGGGGACGGGCTTGAGAGTGAAGATGTCAGCGCCGTCGACCACCAGGGAGGTGTGGTCCGCGCTTTCGATGACCTTGGGACCGAAGTAGATGGCGTTGATCTCCGCCGCCTGGTCCTCGGCCTCCCAGCCGTGCCACTGGGCCACCTTCGCGGGTTCCCGCAGCATGGTCCAGACCTGCTGCGCGTCGGCGTTGATCACCACGGACAGATTGTTCGTCATGGGCCCGAATGTACTCCGACCCCATCCCCACGGGTAGGGCCGGGCCGGACGGAGTGCCGGTGATCAGCCGCGGACGAAATCCAGTTCGTTGGTGATCCGGCGTTCCAGTTCGGCGCCCCCGATGGTCTGGGATCCGCCGTGGGCGCGCAGGAACAGCAGGGCCTCAAGCCGCAGCAGCCGCCATTCCCGCTCGGCGTCCCGGTTGGAGTTGTCGATCGCGCGGAAGATTTCCTTGTCGTACAGGTTCGGCTCGTTCAGCGACCGCTGCCGGACCTTGGCGTTGATCCGGGCCTTGAACGGGTCCGTTTCCATGGCGTCGGGGGCACGGAGGAACTTCTCGTACACGGCGGCGCGTTCGTCGTCGCCGCGCTGCCGGCAGATGTAGCTGGCCAGCGCCAGGGCGGCCTCCACGGAGGCCCAGCGGCCCGGGTTGCCGTCGAACGGCAGCACGGTGAGCAGGTCCGCGACGGCCAGGGCGTGCTCCGCGTCGCCGAGGACCACGAAGAGCTCGTGGGCCAGGTCGCTGAGGTCCTTGAGGCAGCTGCCGGACTTGGTGTTGATGCCCTTGGCCAGCCGGTCGCTGAGCAGAAGCACCCCGGCATCCTTGGGGTGCGCGTCGGCGGCGGCCTCCACGACGGATTCGGGCGTGCCCTCGGCGGTGGGGATGAGGGCCAGGTCCGCTTCGCTGGGGCCGACGACGGCCGGCGGCGAGGCAGGCGGCGGGGGTACGACGACGGCGGGCAGGGACGCGTCGGCGTCGGCCTGCGCGGGGGTGCCGTCGTCGGCCGCGGAGACGGACTCCGCCGCACCGGGAGCTGAAGGAATGTCGGCGGGGGAATCGCCGGCCGACGCGGTTGATCCTCCCGAGGATTCCGGTTCCTGGATCAGCACCGTGGACCCGGCCGCGATGCTGAGCACGCCGCCGCCGGTCAGGGTGGCCCGCACCAGGGCGGGGGTGCCGAAGTCGTCGTTATCGACGGCGACGCTGGCGATTTCGGCGGTGCGCGTCGCGTCGGGCAGGAGCAGCAGATCCCCGGTCCGCAGAGATCCCGCCTGCCGTTCTCCATAGTTCACGGAAGCTGTGGGGTGGGTCATCTGGAGTCCTCAAATTCTTTTCGGTCCGCCCACCAGTCTACAAAGACCGGCGCGCCGGATCGGGGACGCGGGACGACTGGGCCCCGGCGCCGCGGAAGCTAGTGGCCGACGCCGGCGAACGCCAGGGCCTGGCGGATCAGGGCGCCGCGGCCGCCGCTGAACTCTAGCTGGACGTCGGAGCGGAGCACCTCATCCGGGGTCATCCAGGTCAGTTCGAGCGCGTCCTGGCGCGGGGAGCACTCGCCGGTGACCGGGATGACGTAAGCCAGGGCGACGGCGTGCTGCCGGTCGTCCGTGTAGCCGGTGTGGGAGGGGGAGGGGAAGTATTCGGCCACGGTGAACGGCACGGGGCTGACCGGCAGCTGCGGGAACGCCAGCGGGCCGAGGTCCTTTTCCATGTGCCGCAGCAGTGCGGCGCGGATGGTTTCGCGGTACAGGACGCGGCCGGAGACCAGGGAGCGGACCATGGTGCCGTCCTCGTCGGCCTGCAACAGCGTGCCCACCTCGTTCACGAACCCGAGCGGGTCCAGCCGGACCGGGACGGCCTCGACGTAGACCATCGGCAACCGGCCCCTGGCCTCGAAGAGGTCGTCGTCGGAGAGCCAGCCGGGATTCGGGTCGGGGGTGCGCACGTTCATGCTTAAGTTCTACCCCATCCGGGCTGGACGGACGTGGTGGACGGGGTCAGTCCGCCGCCGGGGCCCGGGAGATCCAGAGCGGGTGGGCGTGCGCGGCGGCGGCCTCCGCGTCGGGGTTGGCCAGGTGCAGCAGCGGCACAGGGGACTCCTCCACCAGGGCCACATCCTCCCCGGCATCCTCGAGCCGGCGGCGCAGTTCGCCGAGGTCGCCGGCGTACTCGAACGCGAGCCTCGCCGCAGCCTGTCCCGCACCCGGTGCGCCCGTCCCGATCATCAAGATCCCGCCGTTCTTGGCGGTAAAGGACTCGGCTTCCTCCGCGCTGCCGGTGGCGGCCCCGGTGCCGGGGACAGGGCGCGGGCGGGCGCCGATGTCCCGCAGCGTGCGGGCGGCGATGGCGGGATCCGCGGCGAACCAGAGGCCGACGACGGCGAGGTCCGGGTCCGCGTCCGGCGCGCCGCCCCAGCCGCCGTCGGCCGCGCGGACCGCGGGATCGGCCAGGAAGCTGAACCCGTCGGCGGCGGTGATCTTGCAGGTGGAGCCGTGCTCGGCGTCGAGGACCTCCGCCCGGGTGCCCTGGCCGGAACGGTCGGAAGCCCCGGCGGTGCCGGCGGATTCCGCGGTGCGGCGGGCGAATTCGGCCAGGTCCCCGACCTCGACGCCGAAATCGGTGCTGCCGTCCTCCGCGGAGCCGGCCTCGGCGAAATGCAGCGCCAGGCGGCCGGACCCGGCGTCGAACTCGCGCCAGGTGGCGTCGTCCACCGTCTTGACCAGGCCAAGCGCGGTCAGCAGCCGCTCCCACTCGTCCATGCGGGAGGTGTAGTGGATGGGACGGACGCGCAGCATGGGGGTCTCCCTCGTGGGTGTGGGCCGGGAGCACAATAGTGCCATGGCTGTTGAGCTGATGGAACTGCTGGTGAAGGACGCCGCCGCATGGCGGGCATGGCTGCAGGACCACCACGGGACCAGCCCCGGCGTGTGGCTGGTGCTGCACAAGAAGGGCGGCTCGGTCACCGAGCTGGACTACGAGGCCGCCCTGCAGGAGGCACTCTGCTTCGGCTGGATCGACGGGCAGGGCCGGCGCCGGGACGAGGAGAGCTCGTTCCAGCGGATGACCCGCCGGGGTCCGAAGAGTGTGTGGTCGGCCCGGAACGTGGACCGGATCGCGCGGCTCGAGGCGGAGGGGCGGATGGCCCCCGCGGGACGCGCCGCCGTCGAGAGCGCCAAGGCGGACGGCCGCTGGGAGGCCGCCTACGAGAGTCAGGCAACCGCCGAGATGCCGGCGGACCTTGCCGCGGCGATCGCGGCGGACCCGCGGGCGCAGGCCATGTTCGAGGTCCTCACCTCCGTCAACCGGTACGCGCTGATCTACCGGACCAACGCCGTGAAGCAGGCCGCCACGCGGGAGCGGAAGATCGCCGGGTTCGTCGAGATGCTGGCCCGTCACGAGACCCCGCACCCGCAGGCGCGCAAACCCCGCGGCCCGGAGAATCAGCGCCCTGCGAGCCAAGACCCGGAGGATTCGGGCCCGGGGAGTTCCCGGTAACCGCACGGAGGGCGGACAGCCGGATGTGGCAAGGTGGACCAGTGCCTATTACCGAACGCCAGCGGCAGCGCGGAGCCCTCCGGACCCCGCCCTCGCAGCGAATGGTGTTCTTCTCCGCCGCGGCCCTGCTGGTGGCCGGGGAGGCCGTCTTCTGGCTGATGGTAGCCAGCATTCAGACCAACTCCGGGCTGGCCGTATTCGACGGCGGGATCCACGACGCCCTGGTGGACCACCGGTCCCCGCTTGCCACCGCCGTCCTCAGTGCGGTGAGCACCGTCACCGCGCCGGCCGTGCTCACGGTAGTCGGCGGCCTGCTGGCCCTCGGCTGGGCGCTGCTCCGGCGCGAACTCTGGCGCCCCGGACTGCTCCTGGCGGCGGTGCTGGCCGCGGCCGGTGCCACCACCCTGGTCAAGCAGATGGTCTCCCGCGCCCGGCCGTCCGCCTCTGACTTCCTGATGGGCCCGGACGACGCGCTGTCCTTCCCCTCCGGCCACACGCTCGGCGCTGGGGTGTTCCTGCTGGTCCTCGGGTACCTGCTGCTCGGCAGCGCGGCCGCCCGCCCGGCACGGCGTTCGACGGCGGCCCTGGCCTTGGCCGGTGCCGTGCTGGGAACGCTGGTGGTCGGCTTCAGCCGGCTCTACCTGGGCTACCACTGGCTGACCGACGTGGTGGCCTCGCTGGGCCTGGCGGTGGCGCTCGCCGGCGTCGCGGTCCTGGTCGACGGGCTCCGCAGCGCCCGGCGCACGTCGCCGGACGCCTAGAAGGCCACCCCGAGGGCCTGCGCCAGGACCACTGCCGAGGCCGAGGACCACGCCTGCGGGTGGCACGAGGCCGGATACGGCACCGCCGTGCGCGACTCCGCCGCACTCACGCCGGCGAAGAGCTCCGGGAGGCGGTGGCCGAAGGCCGCGGACGCCGCCAGCAGCCCCTCGGCCAGCACCCGCGCCTCCTCGGTGAATCCCTCGGCCAGGAGTCCGCGCACCGCAATGGCCGTGTCGTGGCTCCAGACCGATCCGCAGTGGTAGCTGAACGGCCAGAACCCGGTGGCCCGGCGGGAGAGGGTGTGCAGGCCGTAACCGGAGAACAGCTCCGGGCTCAGCAGCCGGTCCGCCACCAGCCGGGACTCGGCGGGGTCGAGGATCCCGGTGCCGAGCAGGTGGCCCATGTTCGAGCCGGGAACATCCAGCGGGGTGCCGTGGCCGTCCAGTGCCATGGCGGGGAACCGGCCGCCGTCGTCCTCCACCCAGAAGCGCTCGCGGAAGGCATCCCTGAGCCCCGCGGCGAAGTCCCGCAGCTCCGCGGCGCCCGGTTCGCCGTAGGCGTCGAAGAGGTCCGCGGCCTCCAGGGCGGCCTGGTAGGCGTACCCCTGGACCTCGGCGAGGGCGATCGGCCCGTCCGCCTGAAGCCCGTCGCGGAACTGCATGGCGTCGCGGGAGTCCTTCCAGCCCTGGTTGCTCAGCCCGTGGCCGGAGGTGTCCTGGTAGCTGAGGAACCCGCCGTTGCCGGCGTTGCGCCCCGCCGCCCCCGCCGCCAGCAGCCAGTCCGCGGCGCGCGCGGCGTTGGGCAGGAGGGAGCGGACCGCTGCGTCGTCGGTGCCGGCGCGGCCGAGCTCGCCCAGCAGGCACAGCCACAGCGGCGTGGAGTCCACGGCGCCGAAGTACACCGGCGGCAGCCGCAGCGCCTGGCTCTCGAGAATCAGTTCCTTGGCCCGCAACTCGTGCAGGATCTTGCCGGGCTCCTCCGCCGCGGCGGGGTCCGTCTTCGTGCCCTGGTAGGCGGCGAGGGCACGCAGGGTCCCCGCGGCGAGGGCCGCGTCCAAGGGCAGCAGCAGCCGCGCGGCCCAGAGCGAGTCCCGGCCGAACAGGGTGAAGTACCAGGGGGCGCCGGCGGCGAGGAACGGGGCGTCAGGGGCCGTGCGGGTGGCCAGCCGCAGCCCGTCCAGCTCGTCGAGGGAGTTATCCAGCAGGGCGCCCAGCGGCCCGGCCGGGCGGTCGCGGACGGACCGGGCCGCCGGGACGTGTGCGGGGACGACGGCGTCGCCGGTGTCGGTCAGGGTGGCCTGCCACTCGGCCTCCATCGGGCGCCCGGCGGACGCTGTGCCGCGCCAGACCAGGCAACCGTCCTCCACCCGGTCCGGCGCGGCGACGGTCAGGGTTTTGCCCTCCTCGGCCCACCGCAGCGAGGACCCATCCGCGGACACGGGCTCCAGCGGCTCGCGGAAGCGGCCCAGCCGGATGGCGGCCATGTCCGTGAAGTCGGCCGCCAGCCGGACCCGGACCTCGGCGTCCAGCTGCGGCAGCGAGGTGGCCAGCCGGAGCGAGACGCGGACGGCGCCGGGGGTCACGGTCCAGGTCTGGACGAGTTCGACGGCGGGATCCTCGGTGGGGCCCTCGATGCCGCGGACCAGGCCGCGCACGGTGAGCACCCCGCCGGGCGCCGGCTCCACCGTGGCCGGTTCGGGGGCGAAGCCGTTGACCGTGGTCTCGGCCCGGCTCAGCATCCGGGTGTCCCCGTGGAGCAGGCCGGTGAACCAGCCGCCACCGTCGGCCAGCCGGCCCTCGGCGTCCAGCCAGAGCTGGGTGGGGGCGGCCACGGAACAGTGCTGGCGGTGCAGGGCTGGTTGTACGCTCATCCGACCAGCCTAGGACCCGGAGGTCCCGGGAGGGTCCTAGGCCTGCGGGGTGTCCTCGACCGGGAAGGCCACGGCCTCGCCCACCACGCGCAGGCACAGCTCGGTACCGGGGCGGGCGATCGAGGCGTTCCAGTGCCGGATGGTGATGATTTCGCCGCCGCCGGGGTAGCGGTGGTCCGCCACGTCGCCCTCGGCCAGCTTCGCCGGGACGGGGAGCTGGAGCCGGACCGTGGTTTCGGGGCCGAAGTAGTCGGTGTCCACGACGGTGCCGCGGATGGGTCCGTCCTCGGCGATCCGGATCTGTTCGGGCCGCAGCATCAGCTGGACCCGTCCCTGCGCCGGCGGGCGGCGGACCGGGATGCCGCCGAGCGAGCAGGTGGCCAGGGACCCTTCCATCCAGGCGTCCAGGATCACGGCGTCGCCCAGGAACTCCGCCGTCGCCCGGTCCGCGGGGCGGGTGTAGACCACGAACGGGTTGCCGATCTGGGCGAGCTTGCCGCCGCGCATCACGGCCACCTGGTCTGCGAAGGAGAGCGCCTCGGCCTGGTCGTGGGTGACCAGGATGGTGGTGACCCCGGCGTCCTGGAGGACCTTGCCCACGGTGCGGCGGGTGGCCACCCGCAGGCCGGCGTCGAGGGCGGAGAACGGCTCGTCCAGGAGCATCAGCTCCGGTTCGCGGGCCAGGGCGCGGGCCAGCGCCACGCGCTGCTGCTGGCCGCCGGAGAGCTGGTGCGGCCGGCGCCTGGCCATGGCCGGGTCCAGCGCCACCATCTCCAGCAGCTCGGCCACCCGCGCCTTGACGCCGCGGTGCCCGCCCGGGAGCTTGCCGGCGTCGAGCCCGAACGCGACGTTCTGGCCCACGGTCAGGTGCGGGAAGAGCGCGCCGTCCTGCGCCACGTAGCCCACCTGCCGCTTGTGCGCGGGTACCCAGACGCCGTCGCCGGCCACTTTCTGCCCGCCCAGGGAGATGCTGCCGGTGTCCGGGTGCTCGAACCCGGCGATCAGCCGCAGCAGCGTGGTCTTGCCCGACCCCGACGGGCCCACGATCGCCGTCGTGCCGCCGCGGGCCACGGAGAGGTTGACGCCCTTCAGCACGGCCTGCGAACCGAAGTTCTTGGTCACGGCCGCGACCTCCAGGTGGCTGTTGGTGCTGGGGGCCACGGAGGCGGCGATCCGGGGCTCCGGAAGCCGGGAGGGGTGTTGTTCGGTCACTGTCCCGCTGCTTTCTTGGACTGCTGGAAGAGGAGGTAGGTCATCGGGGCGGAGAGCAGGATCATCAGCAGCGCATACGGTGCGGCGCCGGCGTAGTCGATCTCGCTGCTCTTGCTCCAGAATTCGGTGGCCAGGGTGCGCGTGCCATTCGGGGAGAGCAGCAGCGTGGCCGTCAATTCGTTCACGATCGCCAGGAACACCAGCGCGGCACCGCCGGCCGCCGCCGGGGCGGTCAGCCGCAGGGTGACGCGCAGGAACGCCAGCAGCGGCGGCTTGCCCAGGGCCTGGGCGGCCTCGTCCAGTTCCTTGGGTGCCTGGGCCAGCCCGGAGCGGAGGTTCACCAGCGCCCGGGGCAGGAACAACAGCACGTAGGCGGCGATCAGCAGCGTGGTGGTCTGGTACAGGTCCGGCGCCACCCGGATGCTGACGGTTACGAAGGCCAGGCCGACGACGATCCCGGGCATCGAGCTGGTGACGTAGTTCGAGAGCTCCAGGGCCTTGCTGAACCAGCTGGGCCGGCGCACCGCGAGGTAGGCCATCGGGAACGCGACGACGGTGGTGGCGGCGGCCCCGGCCAGCCCGTAGCCCAGGGTCTGTAGCAGCGCGGGCAGGAACTCATCGGCGGACCAGATGTCCGCGCCGCCGGCGACGATCCAGCGCACCACGAAGGTCAGCGGCAGGCCGAACGCCAGCGCGGTGACGGCCAGCAGGAACAGCTGGGCGGGTGCCTGGTAGAAGCGCAGCGGCAGCCGCAGGGCCCTCGCCTGGGCCCCGGAGCCCACCCGGGCGTAGCGGGCGGTGCCGCGGCCGCGGACCTCCACCAGCAGCAGGATCAGGCAGAAGAACACCAACACGCTGGCCAGCATGTTGCCGGCGGCCCCGTTGAAGGTGGACTGGTACTGGACCATGATCGCGGTGGTGAAGGTGTCGAAGCGGATCATCGCGAAGGCCCCGTATTCAGCCAGCAGGTGCAGCGCCACCAGCAGCGCCCCGCCGGTCATCGCGATCCGCAGTTGCGGCAGCACCACCCGGAAGAACGCCCGCCACGCGCCCAGCCCCAGGGACGCGGCGGACTGTTCGATCGCCGGGTCCAGCCGGCTGAGGGTGGCCGCGGCCGGAATGTAGACCAGCGGGAAGTAGGACAGCGTGGCGATCAGGACCCCGGACCACAGGCCGCCCAGTGACGGGACGGCGGAGACCCACGCGTAGCTGTTGACGAACGCCGGGATGGCCAGGGGAGCGGCCAGCAGCACGGCCCACCCCCGGCGGCCCTTGAGCGTGGTCCGTTCCACCAGCCACGCCCCGCCGACGCCGATCACCAGGCAGAGCGGGACGGTGAAGACCATCAGCAGCACGGTGTTCAGCAGCAGCTCACCCACCCGCGCCCGGAAGATCAGGCTGACGGCGGTGTCCCAGCCGGTGGCGACGGTCATCACCGCCACGTAGCCCAGGGGGAGGAGGGAGAACAGGGCGATCAGGACCGCCAGGATGGCCACCACGGACACGCCGAACGGCGGGCGGGGGCTCTTGCCCCGGCCCGCCGTCGTCGTGCTTCCGGTGGTCCCGGGAGCCGCCAGCGTCTTGGTCACTGGTTTAGAGCAGTCCTGCCTTGGTCATCAGATCGGTGACCTTGGCGGAGTTGAGCTTGGCCGGATCGACCTTGGGTGCCTGCAGGTCCTTGATCGGGACCAGCTTGTCATTCGACGGCACATCGGAGGCGATTGCATACTCGAAGGAGGTGCCCTTCTGCAGGATCTCCTGGCCCTTCTTCCCGGTGATGAACTTCAGGAAGGCCTGGGCCGCGCCGGCATTCTTCGAGGACTTCAGCACGCCGCCGCCGGAGACGGAGAGGAACGCGCCCGGGTCCTGGTTCTTGAAGAAGTACGGCGTGACCTTGTTCGAGTTCTCGCCGGTCTTCGCCTGGTCGCCGTAGTAGTAGTAGTGGTAGATCAGGGCGGCGTCCACCTCGCCGGCGTTGACGGCCTTCATGGCCGTGCTGTTGCCCTTGTAGGACTTGAAATTGTCCTTCATGCCCTTGAGCCAGGCCTCCGTGGCGGCCTCACCCTTGAGTTCGAGCAGCGCGGAGACGATCGCCTGGAAGTCGGCGCCCGACGGCGACGCGGCCCACTTGCCCTTCCACTCCGGGTTGGCCAGGTCCAGCATGGACTTGGGCAGCTTGTCTTCGCTGATCTTGGTCTTGTCGTAGACCAGGACGGTGGAGCGGGCGGCGATGCCGGTCCACTTGTTGGTGGACGGGCGGAACTCGGCGGGGACCTGGCCGACGGTGGCCGGGTCCACATCGGCGAAGAGGCCGGCGTTCTCCACCTGGGCCATGGCCGGGGAGTTCTCGGTCAGGAAGACGTCGGCGCGGGTGGCCTGGCCCTCCTGGATGATCTGGTTGGACATCTCGGTGTCCGAACCCTGGCGGAGCGTCACCTTCACGCCGGTCTCGGCGGTGAACTCGTCCACCCACTCCTTGGTGAGGGATTCGTGCTGGGCGTTGTAGACCGTGATCTCACCGGAGGGCTTGCCGTCGGCGCCGGCGCTGCTGCCGGAGGAGGACGAACCGGAGCCACAGGCTGCGAGGCCGAGCGCGGCGGTGGCGGCGAGGGCGACGCCTGCCAGCGCGTTCTTGCGGATCTTCATGGGGCTGCTTTCTGCAAGGAAAAGGTCGTAGGAACCCGCCTCCGTGAGCGGGAGGTTAGGGCATGCTCACTACAAAAAACTGTAGGTTAGCCAAACCTAAGCAACCAAGCCGAGAGCGCCTTAAGTGAGGGAGATCACACGAATTACGAAACTATTGCGTGACTTAATTGGTTTCGTGTTCCCGCGGGGCCGTGGCGTCGACGGCGGCCGACGCGGGATCGGCGGGCGTTTCCGGCTGCGCCGCTGCGCCCGTTTGTCCCTCGTCCGGCTGTCCTTCCGCCGGCTGCTCCGCGTCGGCGGCGTCGACGATCGCGGGCAGGCGGGGCGCGATCGAGGCCGCGGCTTCAAGGACCATCCAGGCCTGCAGCTGGGTGGAGAGTTCGACGTCGGCGCCTGCCGGGTAGGTGCGGCGCGCGGGGAGCTCGGGCCGGGCGGAGAAGACCAGCCGGGCGCCGTTGCGGGCCAGCGGCTCGTTCGCGCCGACCACGCGCCGGCCCTCCCAGAAGGCCTCCGCCGTGTCCGTGACCAGCCGCGCCGCCGTCGCCCGGGTCTCCTCCGGGAGCCGCTCGTCCACCGCGGCGAGTGCCAGGTAGCGCACCAGAATCCCGCTGAAGAGGCCGCCGTCGCCCGTTCCCTCGCCGCGGACCACTTCGCCGCGGCGGCCCAGCAGGGGTGCGTCCACGGTCAGGTGCTCGCGGACCGCGGTGATCAGTTCCTGCGCCCGTGCCAGGTTCCCCTCGCCGCCGAGCTCCAGCAGGGCCCCCAGCACCGGGCCCTGGTTGTAGGTGTAGACGGCCTCTTCGAGCCGGGGTTCCCCCTCCGGCACAATTCGCAGGCCGTCCCGGTAGAGGCCCTGCTCCGGATCCAGCAGCTTGGCGTCCAGCCAGTCCAGCAGCGACTGGGCCCGCGCCGCCTGGCCGGTCCGGGCGTAGTGCAGCGCCACCGGCCCGGTCGCCGGGGTGTTCTTGAAGTCCCGCTTCTTGCTCCAGAAGGTGCCCCCGCCCAGGTCGTCGGTGGAGGCGGCGTCGAACTGTGCCCCCAGCCGGGTGAGGACCCGGGCGTTGCGGCGGCGGCCGGCGCTCTTGCGGCCGTCCTGGGCCAGGAGTTCCAGCCGCCGGGTGGCCAGGGCCAGCCAGGCCATGTCGTCGTAGTAGCTGTTGACCACGGTGAAGAGGTTCCGCACCCGTATGCCGTTGAGCAGGCGGGAGGCCAGCTTGCCGGCGCTGGGCAGGTTCTTGCCGTCGAAGTGCGCCGGGGTGTGGCCCGCGACGCCGAGTTCCCGCCGCCCGGCGTCGACCAGGCAGTCCACGTAATGCGCCTGCCGCCAGTAGTGCCAAGGCCGGGAGAGGTTCTTCAGCCGGCTTGAGGGGCGGACGATGGCGCCGATGTGGGTGCCGGGGAGGAAGAAGAGGCGCTGGCCGAACAGCCGGGTCACCGAACGCGCGGCTTCGTCGGCGCGGAAGGACCAGTTCGGGGCAGGGGTATGGGCGGCGGCTGCGGTCATGGTCCCAGAGTAGTGGCGGGGGTGCCCGCGGCGCGGAATCTCCACGAATGGGTGCGCTCTGTGTCAATTCCAGTTAACGTGTACTAACTAACGTTTCCGGACGCCGCGGCCCGGCCGGCCTTGTGCGGCCGGGCAGGGGTTTCCACATCAAGGAGGATGTATGGACGTCTTGGGTACCGTCGCACTGATCACGGGCGGCGCGTCCGGGCTGGGCGCCGCCACCGCACGCAGGCTCTTCGACGCCGGGGCCTCGGTGGTCCTGGTGGACCTGCCCGGCGCCGCGGGGGAGAGCCTCGCCGCCGAACTGAACGGGATGGAGGGTGCCGCCGGGAACCGGGCCGTGTTCGTGCCCGCGGACGTCACCAACGAGGAGCAGGTGCAGGCCGCCGTCGACGCCGCCGCGGAGCTGGGCCCGCTGCGCATCGTGGTGAACTGCGCCGGGATCGGCACCCCGGGCAAGGTCCTGGGCCGCGACGGCGTCCTGCCGCTGGAGGCCTTCAACCGCGTCATCCAGGTCAATCTGGTGGGCACCTTCAACGTCATCCGGCTGGCCGCCGCCGCGATGGCCGCCACCGAGCCGGTGGCCACGGTGCTCGGCGGCCCCGAACGCGGCGTCATCATCAACACCGCCTCCGTCGCGGCCTTCGACGGCCAGATCGGCCAGCCCGCCTATGCGGCCTCCAAGGGCGCCGTCGCCGCCATGACGCTGCCGATCGCCCGCGAACTGGCGCGCTCGCTGATCCGCGTGGTGACCATCGCGCCGGGCATCTTTGAGACTCCCATGATGGCCGGGCTGCCGCAGGAGGCGCAGGATTCCCTGGGCCACCAGGTGCCGCACCCGTCCCGGCTGGGTCGGCCCGCGGAGTACGCCAACCTCGCCGCGCACATCGTGGACAACGCCATGCTCAACGGCGAGACCATCCGGCTGGACGGCGCCATCCGGATGGGCCCGAAGTGACGCTCGCGATGGACCGGGTGCAAGGAGAGCAGGCGCAGGCGGGCCGGGCGCAGGAGGCTGCTGTTTCCGAGGCCGCCGGCGGGCTTCCGGACCTGCCCGGCGCGGATTTCTTCGGCTACGAGGCGCTGCTCAGCGACGTCGAACGCGCCAAGCTGGCCGAACTGCGCGGCTTCCTGGCCCGCGAGGTGGCGCCCTACGCGGAGGACTGGTGGAACCGCGCCGAATTCCCCGCGCACATCCTGCCCAAGCTCGCCGCCCTGGAGCTCAGCACGCCGGTCCAGCGCGGCTACAGCAACCTCTTCGCCGGGATCGTCATCGCCGAGATCACCCGGGTGGACACCTCCCTGGCCACCTTCTTCCTGGTGCACCACGACCTGTTCGTCGAGTCGCTCTACGAGTTCGGTTCCGAGGACCAGCGTTCCCGGCTGCTGGCGGACGCGGCCAGCCTGCGCACCACCGGCGCCTTCGCCCTGACCGAGCCGAACCACGGCTCCGACGTCGCCGGCGGCATGGAAACCAGCGCCCGGCGCGTCTCCGGCGGGGACAAGGGCGATTACTGGGTGCTCAACGGCGCCAAGCGCTGGATCGGCAACGGCACCTTCTGCGACTACATGCTGGTCTGGGCCCGCGACGAGGCCGACGGCGCCATCCGCGGCTTCATCGTCGACGCCACCCTCCCCGGGGTGAGCCGCAGCCGGATCGAGAACAAGATCGCGCTGCGGACCGTGCAGAACGCGGACATCGTCTTCACCGACGTGCGGGTGGCCGAAGCGGACCGCTTCGCCGGCATCAGCAGCTTCGAGGACACCAACGAGCTGCTGCGCGGCTCCCGGATCATGGTGGCGTGGCAGGCGGTGGGCCAGCAGCTGGCCGCGTTCGACGTCGCCCGGCAGTACGCCGTCGAACGCCGCCAGTTCGGCCGGCCGCTGGCGAAATTCCAACTGGTGCAGCAGCAGCTGGTGACCATGCTGGGCAATGCGGTGGCGAGCACCGGGATGATGGTGCGGATCGCCCAGCTGGAGGACGCCGGCGCCGCGGACATGCCGCAGGTGGCCCTTGCGAAGTCCTACGCCAGCGCCCGGATGCGGGAGACCGTGGCGATGGGGCGGTCACTGCTGGGCGGCAACGGAATAGTCACCGACTACCGGATGGCCAAGATCTTCGCCGACGCCGAGGCGATCTACACCTACGAGGGCTCCTTCGAGATCAACACCCTGATCGCCGGCCGGGCCGTCACCGGGGTCTCGGCGATCGTCTAAGGCACTCGACCTTGGGCGGGCCGCATCGCGCTGCGGCTGTCAGTTGCCGACGGCGTCCTCCGGGGCGCCGTCAGGCACCCGTTCCCCGGCCTCGATCCGGTAGTCCAGGCTATTGTTCTTCACCGGCATGGGGCAGGTGCCGTACGGGGTGAAAGCGCTGGGGTAGTTGATGGCCCGGTTGAAGTCCAGGACCACGGTTCCGTCCGGCCGCGGGCGGGCGGTGGAGACCTTGCGCCACTCATCGGTCGAGTCGCCGTTTGTCTCGTCGTGGAACGTCACCGTCAGGGCCCCGAGCTTATCCTCCTCGGCCTGCAGCCGGTACTCATGGTTGCTGCCGGGCAGTCGGAAGACGAGTTCGCCGACGCTGCGGTGCACCCCGTCCACCAGCGGGTTCGCGGTGCCGATCGGGACGTCCACCGGCTCCGGGTACGGCTCAAACCGCGCCTCAACCACCAGGTCCGGCCGATAGCCGAAGGTGGGGACGCCGCCGAAGTCCGTGAACACCGGAGACCGGGAGTCACGTGTCCGAATGGCGTACTTCCCGCCACGCATGGCCAGCTCCACCCGCACCTGGGTCCCGTCCGTGCCGCCGAACTGCACCCAGATCAGGGATTCCTCGTCGGCCAAACCCGCGCTGATGGTCCCGTCCACCGGCTCTCCGGTCTCCACCAGGGTCAGGCCGTCCACGGCCGCGGCGGTGAGGAACGCCGTCGTGCCGTCCGTCCACCAGAGGCCCGGAACCAGCTCAAGGGTGGACGCCTCATCCGCGAGCCACTGGAACGACGTCAGGGTCAGCCAGCCGAATTCGGTGGCCAGGGCGGCGTCGCGGTTGGTGCGGAACCGCCGCCAGCGGGCCAGCTGCGGGTCGGCTGGTTGTGCGTCGACGTGCTGGGATCCGGCGTCCTGTGCGTCAGCGGGGGTCATGGTCATCTCCGGGGGTTTCAGCCCAACTGACTGGCAGTAGAGGCCGTTATGAGGGCCCAAAACGGCTTCTGCTGCGAGCTAGTTGGGTGGGGCGGGCAGGGGGAGGGGCGGTTGCGTTGTGCGAGGCGGGTCAGCGGGGGACGGCGACGGCGGCTGCCACCAACTGCTCCGCGGTGGCCTTGGCGGCGGCGTGCAGCTGCCCGGACCAGACCCCGTCCACGTGCTCCAG
>NZ_JBFBKP010000016.1:0-44891 GCF_040702285.1 Arthrobacter sp. NPDC080086 | reverse complement strand
CGCGGTGGCCTTGGCGGCGGCCGCGGCGGCGGGGTCGGCGTCGAGCACCCCGCTGGCCAGGCCGCCGTCGAGGATCAGGGTCAGGCTGCGGGCGAGGGCCTCCGGATTCCCGGCGCCGGCCCGTTCGGCCAGCTGGGTGATCCAGGCAAGGATGGACTGCTTGTGTGCGACTGTCCGCTCGTGCACGCGGGTGCCGGAGGGGGACTCGGCGGCGGCGTTGATGAAGGCGCAGCCGCGGTAGCCATCGCGGCGGCAGGCCGTGGTGAGCGCGTCGAACAGTCCCACCAGCTCGCGGGCCGGCTCCGGTCCGGCGGCCTCGGCGGCGGCGTGCAGCTGCCCGGACCAGACCCCGTCCACGTGCTCCAGGTAGGCCAGGATCAGGTCGTCCTTGGCAGGAAAGTACTTGTAGAACGTGGCCTTGGCGACGCCGGATTCGGCGATGATCGTATCGATCCCCGCGGCCCGCAGGCCGTGGGCGTAGAACAACCGGAAGGCCGTGGCCAGGATCTTCTCCCGCGCCTGGCCGGCGGGCGTGCGGACCGCCTGCGGGGCGGCCGGTGCGGGTGCTGCTGCTGGACTCATACCTCCATGCTACAGACCGGTCTGTCTGCGCGCCCTTGTGCATAGACAGATCTGTCTGATAGCGTCCCGGAAAGAGGTAGACAAACCTGTCTGCCAAGAATTCCCGTCTCCAGTGAGGTCACCATGAATATCGCAGTCTTCGGCACCGGAACCGTCGGCCCCGCCGTCGCCGCCGCCCTCGTCGCGCTCGGCCACGACGTCGTCATCGGCACCCGCGACCCGGAAGCCACCCTGGCCCGTACCGAGGCCGGCCCCATGGGCGGCGTCCCCTTCGCCCAGTGGCACGCCGAGCACCCCGGCATCCGGCTGACCACCTTCGCCGACGCCGCCGCCGGGGCGGACCTGATCGTCAACGCCACCAACGGCTCCGGTTCCCTTCCCGCCCTCACCGCGGCCGGCGAGGAGAATCTGGCCGGCAAGGTCATCATGGACATCGCCAACCCGCTGGACTTCTCCCAGGGGTTCCCGCCGTCGCTGAACCCGGTGAACACGGACAGCCTCGGCGAGCAGCTGCAGCGCGCCTTCCCGGCGGCCCGGGTGGTCAAGACGCTGAACACCATGAACGCCTCCGTGATGGTGAACCCCGCCAGCGTGGCAGGCGGCGACCACTCCGTGTTCGTCTCAGGCAACGACGCCGAGGCCAAGGCCCAGGTGTCCGGCCTGCTCGCCGAGCTGGGCCACCGCGACATCATCGACCTCGGCGACATCACCACCGCCCGCGGCACCGAGATGCTGCTGCCGGTCTGGCTGCGGCTCTGGGGAGCGCTGGGCAACGCGGACTTCAACTTCAAGATCGCGCGCTAGGGTTCGGCCGGGGACCAGGGAGGTCCCCGCAGCGAGGCCCGGGGCCAAAGGTCCCGGGCCTTGAAGCGGCCCGGGTGGAACACTGGGTCCATCCGGCGGCCCGGCAGCGCCGGGCCGCCTCAGGCGACCGGCAGCCTCCCGTGCTGTGCGGTCGTTCCGCCCGCCACCCGAGGAGCCGTTATGAACCCGATGGATTCCGTCGTCGCCGCCATCGAACGCCTCGACGGGCTGGACGGTCCGGCGTCCGCCCTCGCCGGCCTGGTCGGCAAGGCTGTGCAGCCCCGCGCCGTCCGCAACCTGCTCAGCGGCACCGTCCTGGGCCACCCGCTGCACCCCCTGCTCACGGATATCCCGATCGGCGCGTGGACCATGGCCTCCCTCCTGGACGCCGTGGGTGGCAGGGAGATGGAACCGGCTGCGGACCTGCTGGTGACCGTGGGGATCGCCGCAGCCGTTCCGACGGCGGCGGCCGGCCTCAACGACTGGTCGGACACGGCCGGAAAACCGCGACGGGTTGGGCTGGTCCATGCCGCGGTGAACACCGTGGCCCTGGGTCTCTACGCCTGCTCCAGCGCCGCCCGCTTCCGGGGCAACCGCGGCGCGGGGACGGCCCTGGGCCTGGCGGGACTGGGCGTCCTGACCTTTGGCGGGTTCCTCGGCGGCCACCTGAGCTTCGCCAACGCGGTCAACGTCAACAGGACCGCGGACCGGAACGGCCCCTCGAAGTGGACGCCGGTGCTCGACGACGCCGAACTCCCCGAGGGCGGGTCGCGCAAGGTCGAGGCGGGCAAGGTCACCGTCCTCCTGTACCGGACCGGCATGGCGATACTCGCCGTCGACAGTGTGTGCAGCCACGCCGGCGGGCCGCTGGAGAAGGGCACGGTCGACAACGGTTGCGTGGTCTGCCCCTGGCACGGCAGCACATTCCGGCTGGCCGATGGAGAAGTGGTCCGGGGCCCGGCCACCCGGCCCCAGCCGGCCTATGACACCAGGATCACCGAGGGGCGGATCGAAATCAGGCGCCGGACGGCCTGATACCCCCGGCCCAATAGACGGAACCGATTCCCCACGCGGCGCGTGAGGCGGGTAACATCCCAGAGGTAACCCGGCTCACAGTATCCAGCGCAGTGTACGAGCCACCTCGAACCTCGAAAGATGCTTCCATGGCTGACACTGCACTGACCTCCGGCCTCGAGCTGGCCGACGACCTCGCCGCCGAACTGCGCGCCGACGTCCGCCGGGTGTCCACGCTCCTGGGCGAATCCCTGGTCCGCCAGCACGGCCCCGAGCTCCTCGACCTCGTGGAGCAGGTGCGGCTGCTGACCAAGGAATCGAAGGAAGCCGCCCGGGGCGGCGCGGACGCCACCGGCCCCTGGAGCTCGTACGACGTCGTCGCCCAGGTCCGCGAACTCCTCGGCTCCCTGCCGCTGGACCAGGCCACCGACCTGGTGCGCGCCTTCGCCTTCTATTTCCACCTGGTCAACGCCGCCGAGCAGGTCCACCGGGTCCGCGGGCTGCGCAACCGCCAGGAAAAGGACGGCTGGCTGGCCAAGACGATCGCCGAGATCGCCGAGAAGGCCGGCACCGGCGTGCTGCAGGACGTGGTCAACGCCCTCGACCTCCGGCCGATCTTCACCGCCCACCCCACCGAGGCCTCCCGCCGCTCGGTGCTGGACAAGGTCCGGCGGCTCTCGGACATCCTGGCCCAGCCCACCGCCGAGGGAACCCCCGCCCGCCGCCGCCAGGACCGGCAGCTGGCCGAGGTGATCGACCAGATGTGGCAGACCGACGAGCTCCGCCAGGTCCGGCCCACCCCGGTGGACGAGGCACGGAACGCGATCTACTACCTGACCGGGATCCTGACGGATGCGATGCCGGAACTGATGTCCGACTTCGCGGACCTGCTGGCCGAGCACGGCGTGACCCTGCCGGTGGGCACGGCGCCGGTCCGCTTCGGCTCCTGGATCGGCGGGGACCGGGACGGCAACCCCAATGTCACCGCCGCCGTCACCCGCGAGATCCTGCAGATCCAGAACCAGCACGCCGTCCGGATCTGCATCGAGCTGATCGACGGGCTGATCTCGATGCTCTCGAACTCCACCGCCCTGGCCGGCGCCGACCAGGCGCTGCTGGACTCGATCGACGTCGACCTCAAGAACCTGCCCGGCCTGGACCGCCGCGTGCTGGAGCTGAACGCCCAGGAGCCCTACCGGCTCAAGCTCACCTGCATCAAGGCCAAGCTGCTGAACACCCGCCGCCGCGTGGCCGCCGGGTCCACGCACGAACCCGGCCGCGACTACGCCGCCACCGCCGAACTGCTGGCCGAGCTCGAGCTGCTGGACACCTCGCTGCGCAACCACCAGGGCGCGCTGGCCGCCGACGGCGCCCTGGCCCGGGTCCGGCGCGCCGCGGCCTCCTTCGGCCTGCACCTGGCCACCCTCGACATCCGCGAACACGCCGACCACCACCACGACGCCGTCGGCCAGCTGATGGACCGGCTGGGTGGACCGGGCGTGCGCTACGCCGAGCTGAGCCGGGCCCAGCGGCTGGAGGTGCTCGGCGCCGAGCTGGCCTCCCGCCGGCCGCTCTCCGGCCACCCGATCAAGCTCGACGGCGCCGCGGACGGCACCTATGACGTCTTCCGCGAAATCCGCCGCGGGCTGCGCACCTTCGGCCCCGACGTCGTCGAAACCTACATCATCTCCATGACCCGCGGCGCCGACGACGTCCTCGCCGCGGCCGTCCTGGCCCGCGAGGCCGGCCTGGTGAGCCTCTTCGGCGAGGCGCCGTACGCCAAGCTGGGCTTCGCGCCGCTGTTGGAAACCGTCGAGGAACTCCGCGCCTCCGCCGAGATCGTGGACGCGCTGCTCTCCAACTCCTCCTACCGCGAGCTGGTCCGGCTCCGCGGCGACGTGCAGGAAATCATGCTCGGCTACTCGGACTCCAACAAGGAATCCGGCGTCATCACCAGCCAGTGGGAAATCCACAAGACCCAGAGCAAACTGCGCGACGTCGCCGCCAAGCACGGTGTCCGGGTGCGGCTCTTCCACGGCCGCGGCGGGTCCGTGGGCCGCGGCGGCGGTCCCACCTACGACGCGATCCTGGCGCAGCCGAACGGCGTGCTCGACGGCGAGATCAAGTTCACCGAGCAGGGTGAAGTCATCGCGGACAAGTACTCGCTGCCCGAGCTGGCCCGGGAGAACCTCGAACTCTCCCTCGCCGCCGTCCTGCAGGGGTCCGCGCTGCACCGGGCGCCGCGCACCACCAAGGACCAGCGCGAGCGCTACGGCCACGTCATGGACACCGTCTCCGACGCCGCGTTCGCCCGCTACCGCAGCCTGATCGACGACCCGGACCTGCCGGCCTACTTCGTGGCCTCCACCCCGGTGGAGCAGCTCGGCTCGCTGAACATCGGCTCGCGGCCGTCCAAGCGCCCCGATTCCGGCGCCGGGCTGGAGGGGCTTCGGGCCATCCCGTGGGTCTTCGGCTGGACCCAGTCGCGGCAGATCGTGCCCGGCTGGTTCGGCGTCGGCTCCGGTCTGAAGGCCGCCCGCGAGGCCGGCCACACCGAGCAGCTGGCCGTGATGATGGAACACTGGCATTTCTTCCGCTCCGTGCTCTCCAACGTGGAGATGACGCTGGCCAAGACGGACATGGACATCGCCGGCTACTACGTCTCCACCCTGGTCCCGGAGAAACTGCACCGGATCTTCCACGCCATCCGCGCCGAGTTCGACCTCACCGTGGCCGAGGTCCGGGCCCTCACCGGGGAGAACCTGCTGCTGGACGCCCAGCCAGGGCTCAAGCGCTCCCTGGAAATCCGGGACCAGTACCTGGACCCGATCAGCTACCTGCAGGTGGAGCTGCTGCGCCGCATCCGGGCGGCGGGCACCGGGTCCTCCGACGCCGAGATGACCGGCGGGGAGATCGACGAGCGGCTGCAGCGGGCCATGCTGATCACCGTCAACGGCGTCGCGGCGGGCCTGCGCAACACGGGATAGTCAAGGGCCTCTGCGGTGACGCTCCCTCAGGGGTGGCGGGTTTTTTGGGTGATGCTCCCTCAGGGGTGGCGGGTTTTTGGTGACGCTCCCTCAGGTGTGGCGGGTTTTTTGGTGACGCTCCCTCAGGTGTGGCGGGTTTTTTGGTGACGCTCCCTCAGGTGTGGCGGAAATTCACCGTCGGAAGTGCTGGATGTGATGGAGCGTCGTCCTGAGGGCGGCTGGATGTGAGGGAGCGTCGCCGCGGCGGCCGCTGGATGTGAGGGAGCGTCGGGGGCCGGTGGGGTGGTTAGGCTGGATCCATGCCCTCCTTCCAGACCAGACTGAAGATCACCGGACTTCGGCCGGGGAATCCGCCGGAGGCCGTCATGGACGCGGCGGTGGAGGCGTTGGGCACGCGCCACCACGTGGAGGCCCACCAGTTGGAGCTGGCCGGCGGCGTCCCGCAGCTGAACCTGCGTTTCCTGGTGGAGGCCACCGCCTACGCGGCGGAGAACAGCCAGGCGCTGGAGGCTGCCGCCATGATGCGCGACGCCGTCGAACGCGTGGCGCTCACCGGAAACCTCACGGTTTTGCGGCGCAACCGCGGCCGCTGGGCGCCGGTGTAGGCCTAGAAGTCCAGTTCGGCGTCGGGGTCCGTCTGCGCGTCCCCGTTGTTGCCCGAGCCGGCGCCGCGTTCCACCACGGGGGAGCGGCTGCCGCGGCGGCGCGTCACCACCAGCCCGACGACGGCGCCGATCACGATCCCCAGCGCCACGCCGATCAGTGAACTCGCCCAGAACGGCAGCCTGGTGGCCGAGCCGGTGGCGTAACCCAGGCCCACCGACC
Organism: Arthrobacter sp. NPDC080086; assembly: GCF_040702285.1. Classification (NCBI taxonomy): domain Bacteria; kingdom Bacillati; phylum Actinomycetota; class Actinomycetes; order Micrococcales; family Micrococcaceae; genus Arthrobacter; species Arthrobacter sp. NPDC080086. The sequence continues at coordinate 38,679 of NZ_JBFBKP010000016.1, read as the reverse complement.
AGACCGCCCACAGCGTCCCGCCCAGGGCCGCGCAGAGGCTGAACCCGCGGGTAGAGACGTTCGCGATTCCCGCCGCGGCTGTGGTGGCGAGCCGGCCACCGGGGATGAAACGGAGGCCGATGATCCCGCCGTAGGTGGATGAGCGGCCAGCCTTGGCGATTGCCTGGTGGATGCCGCTGTGGAACGTCCGGCCCCAGCTCCAGCGGTCCAGGACGTGGCTGAGCCGGCGCTTGAAGAGCTGGAACACCAGCAGGTCGCCCAGCCAGGAGGCGGCCGCGGCCAGCAGGATGATCAAGAAAATGTTGGCCCGGCCGTCGGCGCAGAGGGCGCCGCCGGTGATGATCAGCATCTCGGAGGGGACCGGCGGGAAGATGGCGTCGCCGACCACCATGGGGACGATCCAGAAGTAGATCGCCGAACCCCAGGTATCAGCATTGGCCAGGTCCATGGCCACAACGTACCGCATCCGTGGCGGTTAGTTGGTGCGGGCCTCGGAGAGAGTCAGCCGGCTGCGGTATTCGACGGGTTTTCCGGAGACGGGGTCCACGAAGCGGATGCCGCGGGCCAGCAGCTGCAGCGGCTTGGAGTAGTCGTCCGGGGCCTTGTCCAGCAGGTCGGGGTAGAAGGCGTCGTTGACGATCCCGAGTCCCAGGGAGGCCATGTGCACGCGCAACTGATGGGTCTTGCCGGAGTGTGGCTCGAGCCGGTAGAGGGCACGGCGGGGGCTCGCGTCCCTCCCTGCACCAACGTCGTCGGTGCCCCCGTTGGAGTCGCCGACGTCGTGCGCCGCCGCGAAGGTGCGGATCCGCTCGATGCGGGTCTCCGTGTTCGGCTCACCCTCGATCACCTCGGCCAGCAGGTAGCTGCGCGACTTGGTCATCCGGTTGCGCACCACCACGGGGAAGTCGACGGCGGGGTGGCCGGGGGCGGGCTCCGCGGCGGAGACGCACTCGTATTCCTTCTGGACCTGGCGCTTCTCGAACAGGACCTGGTACTTCCCTCGGGTTTCCGGGTTGGTCGAGAGCAGCAGGATTCCGGCGGTCATCCGGTCCAGCCGGTGCATCGGGATCAGGTCCGGCAGCCGCAGCTGGTTCCGCAGCCGGACCAGGGCAGACTCCTGGATGTAGGTCCCGCCGGGGGTGGTGGGCAGGAAGTGCGGCTTATCCACCACCAGCAGGTGCTCGTCCTGGTGCAGGATGTTCAGCTCCACCGGCATCCGGGTCTCCGGCGGCAGGGTGCGGTAGTACCAGATGAACGTGTGGTGCCGCAGCGGGGTGGTGCGGTCCAGCGGGATCCCGCCCTCGCCGACGATCTCGCCGGCGTCGAACCGGTCCGCGATGCCCTGCGGGTCGATGTGGCCCCAGCGGTGCATCATGTAGTCCATCGCGGTTTCCCACGGACCTTCCTCCGGCAGTCGCAGGCGGGTCGCATTCACGCCGTCGCGCACGGGGAGGGGGGATTGCATCACCGGTCCATTCTACGCGGCGGGGTTTCGCGGGCCTCCGGCGTCGCCCGCCCCTCCCCGGCGTCTCGGCCACTTCGACGGTTCCCTGCCGGTTAGACGTTCTTGAGCGTCTTTTTGACAGGGAACTGTCGAGGCGGACCGACGGAAAAATATTCCTTGACAAATAAATCTGTCGGTGATGAGACTTGGAGCATGCAAGCCATTGAGGTGATCGAGGATCCGGCGGCCGCGGAAGCCACCCTGGATCCGATCCGTACCCGGATCCTGCGCGAGCTGACGGACCCGGGCTCCGCGACCCAGCTCGCCGCCCGGTTGGGGCTGCCCCGCCAGAAGGTGAACTACCACCTGCGGACCTTGGAGCAGCACGGCCTGGTGGAACTGGTGGAGGAGCGGCGGCGCGGTAACGTCACCGAGCGCATCCTGCGGGCGACGGCGTCGTCGTACCTGATCTCACCGGCCGCCCTGGCCTCCGTGGCCCCGGACCCGCGCCTGTTCTCGGACCGGTTTTCGGCCTTCTGGCTGCTGGCACTGGCCGGCCGTATGGTCCAGGAAGTGGGCCGGCTGATCGCCGGGGCAGCCGCCGCCCGGCAGGAACTGGCCACCTTCGCGATCGACGGCGAGATCACCTTTCGTTCCGCGGCGGACCGGGCAGCCTTCGCCGGGGAACTCGGCGAGGCGGTGACCCGGCTGGTCGACAAGTACCACGACGGCGGCACCGGGCACCCGGCGGGCTCCCGGCCCGCGGGGCGGAAGCACCGGCTCGTCGTCGCGCTCCACCCTGCACTGAAGAACCCATCCCCAACCCCCACAGCCAAGGACTAGGACCATGACCGACAACCGCGAATTCGAGATCGTCTACGACACCGACCTGCCGGGCACGCCCGAACGCGTCTGGGAGGCCGTCACCGCCGGCACGCCCGCCTGGATGTTCCCCACGGACCAGTGGCCGGCCGTGAAGACGGTGGAGGAGTATCCCTCGCATTTGGTGTCCCGCATGGAGGGCCCGGACGGCTGGTTCAACCAGCTGGAGCACGTGCTGGAGCCGCTCGAGGGCGGCCGCGCCCGGCTGCACTACGTCCACAGCGGGATCTTCGCGGACAACTGGGACCAGCAGTACGACGGAGCGAGCAAGCACACGGCGTTCTACCTCCACACCCTCGGCCAGTACCTGAAGCACTTCGACGGCAGGCCCGTCGTCTTCACGGACATCCAGGCGCCGGCAACCTCGCAGGCCCCGGACGGCTTCGACCGGCTCAAGGAAGCGCTCGGTGTCGCCGGCTCAACCGCGGGCGAACCGGTGGAGCGTGAGCTTGACGGCGTGGGGCGCCTCGCGGGCGAGGTGGACTTTGTGAACGAGAACTTCCTCGGGCTGCGCACCGCGGACGCGATGTACCGGTTCTTCGGCCGCAACGCCTTCGGCGCACCGGTCGGCATGACCGTGCACGACTTCAGCGGCCACGGCAATTCCGAGGAAACGGCCCGGGTCTGGGGCAGCTTCTTCGCGAAGGTCTACGCCTAGGAATCACCACGGGCCGCCACATCGAAGGTTCCCCGCCGGATAGACGTTGCTGAGCGTCGAATCCGCAGGGAACCGTCGAAACGGGCGGGGCGGACCTCGAAACGGGCGCGGACGTCGGAACGCGCGCGTCAGGCGATGGCGGCGGAGGGCCCGGGGGCCAGCGGCCGGCGCAGCTGCGGGGACCGGTCCAGCCGGTCCTGGGCTTCGCGCAGGGAGAGGACCGCGGTCTCCAGCTGCTCCGGCGGCAGGGTGAAGGGCAGGCGGAGGAACTGGTCGAAGGCCCCGCCGACGCCGAAGCGCGGCCCGGCGGCCAGGCGGAGGCCGACGTCGGGCGCCACGACGGCGAGGCCCGTGCTGACCGGGGCCGGCAACCGGCACCAGACGGACAGTCCACCGTCGGGCCGTTCCGCCCGCCAGCCGGGGAGGTGCCGGGCGATGAGGTCCAGCAGGATGTCCCGGTTGGTGCGCAACGAGGCCAGGCGCGCGGGGAGCGGCTCGTTCAGGTTGCGGACCAGGTGCGCGGCGGCGAGCTGCTCCACCACCGGGCCGCCCAGGTCCAGCGTGGTCCGGGCCGCGGCGAACCGCTGGATCAGCGGCTCCGAGGCGCGGATCCAGCCCACCCGGAGGCCCGCCCAGTGCGACTTGCTGAGCGAGCCGATAGTCACCACGGAGGGGCCGAACGCCGCCATTGGGGTTGAGGGCAGGCCGTCGAGGTTCAGTTCCCGGAGCGTCTCGTCGGCCACCAGCACCGTCCCGGCGGCTGCGGCGGCCGCGGCGAGCCGGCGCCGTTGCGCATCCGGCATCAGGCGGCCGGTCGGGTTGTGGAAATCGGGAACGACGTACGCCATCGCGGGGCGCTGCTGGAGTAACGCCGCCTCCATCGCCTCCAGGTCCCAGCCTGCGTTGCCCGGTGTGGCATCAGGTCCGCTGGCACCCCGGGAATTGCCCTGGCCGCCCGATTTTCCAGACCCGGCCGCGTCACCGACGGCGAGGGGCATCGCCACCGGAACCGCCCGGCACCCGGCGGCGCGGATGGCATCGAGGGCATTCGGGTAACTGGGGTGCTCCACCAGCACCTTCCCGGACCGGCCGGCGAGGGTGCGCAGCACAATGGTCAGCGCATGCTGCGCGCCCGACGTCACCAGTACCTGGTCCGCCGTCGTCGGCACCCCGGCCGCTGTGTAGCGGTCCGCGATAGCCTCGCGCAGCGGCGTCACGCCTAGCGCGTCGTAGCCGAAGCCGGGCAGCAGGGCCGGCAGTTCGGTGAGCGCGGCGGCGAAGGCGCGGTGCACCACCTCGCCGCTGGCCGGAAGCGAGGCGTATGCGAGGTCCAGGACACCCTCCGGCGCGGCGAGTCCGGGCGCGCCGCTGAGCCTCCGGCCGGTCTCCACCGGGTGCGCGCCCCGGGCGGGAATCCGGCTCCGGCTGCGGCTGCCCTGGCCCCCGCTGAGGTAGCCCTGCTCGCGGAGCAGCGCATACGCGGCGGTCACGGTGGTGCGGCTGATGCCGAGGTTCCCGGCCAGGGACCGCTCGCTGGGCAGTGCGACGTCCAGGCCGATGCGCCCGTCGAGGATGAGCAAACGGACGACGTCGGCCAGCTCGCGGTAGGCGGGGGAGGCCCCGGGGTTCCAGCTTCCGAGAAGCCGGCCGAGGGATGCGGGCGTCAGCGATCCTGTCATAGGGCCAGTATTTCAAACTGGATATGGAATTCAATGCCAGTTCTGAGACAGGATGGGTGCATGATGACGCGCAGACTCGCCCAGCTCCTGATTGGCCTCGTTCTCTATGGCATCTCCCTCGCCATGGTGATCCGCGCCAGCCTGGGTACTGCGCCGTGGGACGTGCTCCATCAGGGCCTGGCCGGGAAGACGGGGCTGGGCCTGGGAACGACGGTCATTATCGTCAGTTTCCTGGTGCTCCTGATCTGGATTCCCTTGCGGCAGTGGCCCGGGATCGGCACGCTGGGAAACGCCGTGCTGGTGGGTGTCTTCGCCGACATCGGCCTGGCCGTCATCCCGAAGTTCTCGCACCTGGGTGGCCAGGCGGCTCTCCTGGTCGCGGCCGTGCTGCTGAACGGGCTGGCCTCGGCCTTGTACATTGGGGCCGGGCTGGGCCCGGGCGCGCGGGACGGCCTGATGACCGGGCTCGCAAGGCGCACCGGCTGGCCCGTCCGCAGGACCCGTACCGGCATCGAGGTGGTGGTCCTCGGCGCGGGCTGGCTGCTGGGCGGTTCGGTGGGTCTGGGAACGGTGCTCTACGCGCTGGCCATCGGCCCGCTGGTGCAGCTGATGCTGCCCCGCTTCACCATCGCCGACCCTCAGAAGGGCACGGCCGAGGGCGCAGCGGACCTCGCCCGGACCGACCCGGAGGAAGCCGTCGCCGGCACCACCGCGCCGGCGTCCTAACCGGCCTAAGCTCTGTCCGCCCGGTTCAGGTGCCCTCGGGTGGCGGCTGGCAGGTCGGGCAGAAGTAGATGTCCCGCTCCTCGGTCCCGGTGGCCTTGGCCAGTACGCCCCGGCGGATCGGGGTCCGGCATTTCAGGCAGGGCTGCCGTTCGCGGCCGTAGACCCAGTAGGGTGGCCGGCCTTCGCTGCGGCCCACGGGCACGCCGCGGGCGTTCAGGATGGTGACCCGCCGGCCGGGGCCGAGGTTGGCGCCCAGCATGAGCTTCGCGTCCATGATCATGGCCGCCAGGTCCGGGACTGCGGAGACCGGGGCGGCGGGGTGCACCTTGGACAGGAAGCACGCCTCGCACCGGTAGATGTTGCCGATCCCCGCCAGGTTGCGCTGGTCCAGGAGGGCGACGCCGATCGGCACGTCGGGGGCCGCGAGAAGCCGTTTCTCGGCCTCCGCCAGGTCCCAGTCGGGGCCGAGCAGGTCCGGGCCGAGGTGCCCGACGACGCTGGCTTCCTCCGCGGTGGGCACCACCTCCAGAACGCCGAGGGAGAATCCGACCGCATCGGCGGTGGCGGTGCGGAGCACGCAGCGGGCGGTGAATCCGGGTTTCCGCCAGCGTCCGCCCGGCGGGTAGACCTGCCAGGTGCCCTCCATCTTCAGATGCGAATGGATGGTCAGCCGGTCCTGGGGGCGCGGCCCGGCCACCCGCATCAACAGGTGCTTGCCGCGCGGGACCACCTCCTCCACGGTCCAGCCGCCGAGCTTGAGGGTGGCGAAGCGGGGCACACGGAAGTCGGTGGCCAGCAGTTCCTTGCCGGCCAGGGCGGCGTGCAGCTGCGCGGCGGCACGGAAAACGGAGTCTCCCTCAGGCACGGATTCTCAGTCCCTTCGGGGTGGAATAGGCGCCGGCCTGCGCCAGGGCGGCCGCCACCGGGGTGTCCAGGATGCCGTGGCCGTTGACCTTTTCCATGATGAGTTTGTCGACGGCGCCGCGCTTCACCACTCCCACCAGGGCAGCGCCGGCGGCGGCCAGCACCGCGGGGTCGGCGCTGAAGGCCAGCAGCGTCTTGCCGCCGCGTTCGACGTAGAGCACCAGGGCGCCGTCGACCAGGACTACCAGCGCGCCGGCCTTCCGTCCGGGCCGGTGCCCGGTGCCGGCTTCGAGGTCCTGCGCCGGCCACGCCAGGGCGGCGCCGTAGGGGTTGGCCGGGTCCGTCGCGGCGAGGGCCAGGGCCACCGGCTCGGCCTTGTGCACCTCGGCGTCCTCGACGTAGGAACGCAGCCGGTCTACGGTGGCCGGGACGGCGAACTGGGCGGCGCCGAGCTGTTCGATGAAGTAGCCGCGGCGGCAGCGGCCCGCTTCCTCGAGCCGGGCCAGCACCTTGTACATCAGGCCGAAGCCGCCCAGGATGTTCTCGGCCATGACCGAGCCGCGGGTGACCACGCCGTAGCGGTCCAGCAGGAGCTCTGCGGTGGCCCGGGCATGGATCGTGGCGTCCAGTTCGGGTTCCGGCAGCGCCGACCAGCGGCCGGCGGCCAGCGGCGGCGTCGGGGTCGCCGCCGAGGCGGACCCGTACCTGCCGCCCGTCAGGCCCGGGGAGCCGAGCAGACCGGAGCCGTGCGAGCGGCCCAGCCGGTTGAGCCGCGGGGCGCGGGCCCGGGGCGCACGGCTGACCTGCCGGTGCGCGGTATGGCCGCCGGCGATCAGGGCCCGGACCGGGGCGAAGGTGTCGCCGGTGATCCTGCCCGCCCAGGCCAGGTCCCAGAGGGCGGAGACCACGTCCTTGTCGCTGAGGACGCTGTCCATCCCGCCGGCGATCTCGGTCAGCTGCCGGAAGAAGTAGCCGCCGCCGTTGGTCCGCAGATGGTCCAGCAGCCGCTGCTGGGCGTCCCCGGGTTCGAAATCGGGTGCCGGGTTGAGGGTCAGCTCGGCGGAGTCGGCCAGGTGCAGGCTGACCCAGCCGTCGTTGCCGGGCAGCGACCCGGCGCCGGACCAGAGCACCTCGCCGGCGGCCATGAGCTCGTCCAGCATGGCGGGCTGGTAGTTCGAGACCCGGCTGGCCAGGACCAGAGGCTCCCAGGCTGAGGCGGGAATCGGCACACCGGAGAGTTGGTCGATGGCGGTGATGATGCCGTCCAGGCCGCGCAGCGCCGACTGGCCGCGGCTGCCGGGGACGCGGACGTTCTGCCAGGCGGGGAGGAACCGGCCGTAGGCGGACGGGTCCACGGGTTCCACCTCGGCGCGCAGCGCGGCGAGCGACCGCCGGCGGAGTTTCCGCAGCACCTCGGCGTCGCACCATTCACTGGTTCCCGCCAGGGACACTGTCTCCGCCGTCTGGCCGGCGTCGTCGGAGGAGGCAGCGGGCGGGGCGTCGGGGGCGGTGACGTGCGGCCGGAATTCGCCCTCGACCACGCGGCCGTCGGCTCCCAGCCGTTTCAGCGCGGTGCCGACGACGGCGACGCCGAGCCCCAGCCGGGCGGCGGCCTCCGCTGCGGTGAAGGGACCGTGGGTGCGGGCGTAGCGGGAGACCAGGTCACCCAGCGGGTCCGCGACGGGTTCGATGAAGGCCAGCGGCACGCCCATGGGCAGCGGCACCCCGAGGGCGTCGCGGAGCCGGGCGGCGTCTTCGACGGCGGCGAACTTCTCCGTGCCGCCGATATTGACCTTGATGGCGCGGTTAGCCCGCTGCAGCGCGGCGAGGTGCGTCGTAGCCTCGGCGGTGGTGGCACTGGCGGCCTCCGCGGATGCCGCCGCCTCCCCGGCCTCGGCCCCGCCGTCGTCCGGAGTCCCGCTCACCCCGGACCCGGCCCCGCCGCCGTCCGCGGGAGCTGCCGCGGCCGCGGAAACGTCGGTAGAGGCTTGGCCTGCCTCGGCAGTCTCCAGCCGGGCGGCCACCTCCTGCGGAGTGAGCGGGCCCAGCAGCCGGAGCAGGTCGGCCACGCCCTCAACGCCGCGCATCCGCCGACCGGGAGCGAGGCGCTGCAGTTCGCGTTCAGTTTCGTCGATAACCTTGGCGTCGAGGAGTTCGCGCAGCTCCACCCGGCCCAGCAGCTCGTTGAGCAGTGTCGAATCGAGGGCCAGGGCGGCCGCGCGGCGCTCGGCCAGCGGCGAATCGCCCTCGTAGAGGAACTGGGCGACGTAGCCGAAGAGCAGGGACTTCGCGAACGGCGAGGGCTGCTGCGTGGTGGTTTGCAGGATCCGGAGCTCGCGCCGCTCGATCGCGGTGGCGATGTCCTTGAGGGCGGGCAGGTCGTAGACATCCTGCAGGCATTCGCGGACCGTTTCCAGCACAATCGGGAAGGTCGCGTACTTGCGGGCCACGTCCAGGAGCTGGGCCGAGCGCTGCCGCTGCTGCCAGAGCGGCTGCCTCTTTCCGGGCGTCTGCCGCGGCAACAGCAGGGCGCGGGCCGCGCACTCGCGGAACCGGGAGGCGAACAGGGCGCTCCCGCCCACCTCCGCGGTGACGATCTGTTCCAGTTCCTCCGGGTCGAAGAGGAACAGGTCCGCGCCGGGCGGCTCGTCGTCCATCATCGGCACGCGCAGCACGATGCCGTCGTCGGCGGCCATCGCGGAGCCGTCCATGCCGTAGCGCTGGTGCAGCCGCTGCCCGACGGCGAGGGCCCACGGCGCGTGTACCGGCATACCGAACGGGCTGTGCAGCACCACCCGCCAGTCGCCGAGTTCGTCGTGGAAGCGTTCCACCACCAGCGTGGTGTCGCTGGGGACCACCTCGGTGGCGGCCTTCTGCTCGGCCAGGTACTGGATCAGGTTGTTCGCGGCGAAGTCGTCCAGGCCGCTGGCCTTGCAGCGTTCAGTGGCGGGGCCGACGTCGGACGCGGAGAGCTCCCGGATGAACGCGCCCAGGGCGCGGCCCAGGTCCACCGGCCGGCCAAGGGAGTCGCCGCGCCAAAACGGCAGTTTTCCGGGCTGGCCGAACGCGGGGGAGACCAGGACCCGGTCGTGGGTGATGTCCTCGATCTTCCAGCTGGTGGCGCCGAGGGCGAAGACGTCGCCGACCCGGGATTCGTAGACCATCTCCTCATCCAGCTCACCCACCCGGCGGCCGCCCTTGGCCGTGGACTTGGCACCGGATGCGCCCTCGCCGGAACCGCCGGAGGAGCCGGTGCCTTCGACCTCGGTGCCGATGATGTAGACGCCGAACATGCCGCGGTCCGGGATGGTGCCGCCGGAGGTGACGGCCAGCCGCTGAGCCCCGGGCCGGCCCTCGATGGTGCCGTTGTTGCGGTCCCAGACGATCCTGGGCCGGAGTTCGGCGAACTCGTCCGAGGGGTAGCGCCCGGCGAGCAGGTCCAGGGTCGCCTCGTACGCGGAGCGGGGGAGGGACGCGAACGGCGCGGACCGGCGTACCGTGGCGAACCATTCCTCCACGTCAATCGCGCCCAGGGCAGTCGCCGCGACGGTCTGCTGGGCGAGGATGTCCAGCGGGTTGGCCGGCACGTACAGTCGTTCGATCTTGCCGTCCAGCATGCGTTCGACCGTGATGGCGGTGTGCACCAGGTCAGCTCGGTGCTTGGGGAAGAGGACGCCCTGGGAGATCTCGCCCACCTGGTGCCCGGCGCGGCCCACGCGCTGCAGGCCGCTGGCCACCGACGGCGGTGATTCCACCTGGACCACCAGGTCCACGGCGCCCATGTCGATGCCCAGCTCCAGCGAGGAGGTGGCCACCACGCAGCGCAGCCGGCCGGACTTCAGGTCGTCCTCGATCATGGCCCGCTGGTCCTTGGACACGGACCCGTGGTGCGCCCGGGCCAGAACCGGATCCGCCCCGGCGGTGCTGCCGGCCTGGGCCATCATCTGCGCCGGGGTGCCGCCAGGTCCGGACGGCGCCTGGGTGCCCCGGCCGCCCGCAGCGGCGCCTCCACCCGCGCCACCGCCAGCGGCGCCCGAAGAATCGGAGCCAGCTCCGCCGTCGTCCCAGCCGCCACCCTCGGCCATCAGTTGCCGCTCCGCGTAGATCTCGTTCAGCCGGGCGGTGAGGCGTTCGGCGAGCCGGCGGGAGTTGGCGAAGACGATGGTGGACTGGTTGGCCAGTACCAGGTCCACGATCTTTTCCTCCACGTGGGGCCAGATCGAGGCGTGCGGCTGCAGCCCGGACGCCGGACCGGAGTCGAACGCCCCGGCCGCGCCCTGCAGGTCCGACATGTCCTCCACCGGGACGGAGACGGTCAGGTCCCAGGTCTTCTTCGACGGCGGCGCCACGATCTCCACCGGCGCGGACCCGGCGAGGAACTGGGCCACCAGCTCCTTCGGCTCCACGGTGGCGGAGAGGCCGATCCGCTGCGCCGGCTTGGGCAGCAGGGCGTCCAGCCGCTCCAGCGAGACGGCCAGGTGTGCGCCGCGCTTGGTTCCGGCGACGGCGTGCACCTCATCCACGATGATGGTGTCCACCTCGTCCAGGGTTTCGCGCGCCTTGGACGTCAGCATGAGGAAGAGCGATTCCGGGGTGGTGATCAGGATGTCCGGCGGGGTGCTGAGCAGCGCCCGCCGGTCGGCCGCGGGGGTGTCGCCGGAGCGGACGCCAACGGTGGTCAGCGGCGCGGGCAGGCCGAGCCGCTTGGCCGTCTGGGTGATGCCGATCAGCGGTGCGCGGAGGTTCCGTTCGACGTCGACACCCAGGGCCTTGAGCGGGGAGATGTAGAGGACGCGGGTCTTGCGTTTGGGCGTCTTGCGGCGGCCCTTCTTCGCGGGTTCGACGGCGTCGGCAGGCTCTGCATCGGTAGCGCCGGCCGGTGCGGCAACGAGCAGCCGGTCCAGCGCCCAGAGGAAGGCGGCCAGGGTCTTGCCCGACCCGGTGGGGGCCACCACCAGGGCGTGCGAGCCGGAGGAAATGGCGGTCCAGGCGCCGTTCTGCGCCGGGGTGGGCGCGGAAAAGGCCCCGAGGAACCACTCCCGGGTCGGCCGGCTGAACCGGTCCATTGCGTCGGCCGCGAGTGTGGTCGCGAGCTCCTGCCCCTTCATTCCTCCATCATGCCTTACGGCACCGACAGTATTGGGCGGGCCCCTAAGCCGCGGTTACATCGCGGTGAAGGCGCCGATGGTCAGCAGGTTGATGCCGGCGTTGCTGCAGGCATCCTTGGGCGCGGCGAGGAACAGGGAGGCCGTGTCCTCGGGCGGGTAGACGCGGAAACCGGCGGCGGGGGTGCGGGTGCAGTCGGGGTAGTTGCCGGCCTGGGTGTACCGGAGGGTGGCGCTGCCGGCCTGGCCCGGGGCGAGGAGCACGTCGGCGGCCGGGGTGGAGTCGTCGCGGGTGGCCGCGGCGCCGATGGGGTCGCCGTCGGCGCCGGCGGTGAGCGAGACGCCGGCGTAGCCCTTGAGGACGCACGGTTCGGCGCCGGTGTTGGTGAGGATGAGCTTGCTGTAGACGCTGCCGGCGGCCCCGCCGCCGGTGGAGTCGAGGGTGCCCTTGAGGTTGGCGGCCTTGCAGAGGCCGGGGCCCGCGGCGGCACCCGAGGCGGCCGGGGACGAGGAGGCAGGCGCGGACGACGCCGATGCGCTGGGCGCTGCCGAGGAGGTGGCCGGTGCCGCCGTCGTGGACTGAGCGGACGACGGCGGTGCGCTGGCGCTCTGGGTCTGGGCCTGTCCGCAGCCGCTGAGCAGCAGGACCGCCGCAGCGGCCGCCGTTACGGAAGTGATTGCTGCTTTGCGATTCATCTGCTGAGGCCTCATGGGACCACTGTTATGCGGTGTGGTTCCCCTCGTCAACGGTGCCACGACGCGGAAACCCGATTGATGCCCGGATTGTGATTTCCGGGCATCAACCGGGGGTCAGATCACGGGACGGGTGCTACTTGGCGGCGGGACGCCGGCCGCGCAGTAGCGCCACCCCGCCCAGCACCAGGCCGCCGATCCCGGCGGCGAGGCCGGCCCAGCTGCGGGCCTGCGCGCCGCCGTCGTCGTTGCTGTGAGTATCCGCCGACGTCGTTTCCGCCGTCTGTGCCATGCCGTTCCCGGACGCGGCCGCGCCGTGGCCCGCGTGCCCGTCACCGGACTTCGCCGCGGTGATGGTCACGGATGGGGCGGGGGTCTTGACGGAGTCCTCGTCCTGGCCGGCCTGCGGGATCTGCGACCAATCGGTCTGGCCCGTCTCGCAGCTCTGCAGGGTGGGGAAGTACAGGGTCTTCCCGGCCATGTCCGGCAGCTTTACAGAGAGCACCAGGGTGTCGCGGAGCTCGTGGCTCAGCGGCGCCTTGGCCGTGTAGACGATCTGGCTGGTCCGCTTGGTGATGGAGGTGCCGTCCGCCAGTTTCTTGGGCTGGGGGAGTTCCTCCGTGACCTTGGAGGCGGTCCAGTTGGGGTTGACCGTGGGCTGGGCGTCGTTGAGTTCCTGGGGCAGCGTGATGGTCATTTTGGTGGTGCCGGCCTGGTCGCAGCCGTGCGGGATGGCGAACGTGAGCAGCGAGTAGGAGTTGGCTGCGGTGTTGTTTGGCGTGGCCTCGACGTGGGCGGAGGCGGCGCTTACCCCGGTCAGCAGCAGCGCGGCGGTGCCGCCGGCCACGGCGGTGGCGGTGAACGTGCGGCGCAGGGCGGAGGGGGTGGAAAGGGTGCGGGTCATCATCGTGTGGGTGCCTTTCGGGCGTGCGCGCATGAGGGCGCGCGGACGTGGGTGGCGCGGCACGGGTGCGGGGTTGGGGCCCGGATGGCCCGGGGCAGGCCGGCAAATTTGGCCGCGGCCGAAGAAGGGTGGGTTAGACGACGACGGCGAGCGGCGGCCCGCGGCGGCAGTCCCGCCGGAGGTTGCGCCACGGCAGCGGCAGCGCGGGCTCGTCCCGGAAGGGCTGGACGGGGACGGCGGCGCGGGGTGCGGGTAGGGCTTCGGGCAGCCGGATCAGCGGACGCAACCAGGCGGCCAGCGCCCAGAGCGCGGCCTCACCGCGGGCCAGCAGCAGGGCGCAGATGAGGGTGGCCAAGGCGTGGCCAGCGATCATCCAGAGCGCCAGGCCGGAGTCCAGGTCGTGGTGCTCGAGCGTGCCCGCGGGGTGCGGGAGGAGCGTCGGGACCTGGTGGTGCGAGCGAACGGGAGCGCCGCCGTAGGCCGCTGCGGCGGGGCCGCTGAGCGCGGAAAACGCCTCGTGCAGCACCACCTGACCGGTTCCCAGCAGCCCGGTCATGGCGGCGGCGTTCAGCTTGAGCCGGGTGGCGGCGGTGGCCGCGAGGCCGGTTAGGGCAAGGACGGCGCCGAAGATCCCCGGGATGGGGAGGTCCCCGCCGGCGATCACGTGTGCCGCGGCAGCGAGACCCACCATGGTGATGGACATCAGGGCCGCGCGGAGCGCGTGGAAGGGCGCCCGGGCACGGGTGTGGCGCACGGTGACCTCCCTGGCGGCATCTGGCGGGCTGCGGACGGGGCCAATTCTACCGTTCGTCGAACTTGCTGCCGTGCAGCGGCGGCAAAGTCGGTCACATGGTGGGGCCGGTGCCGTTCGCCGCCCGGCCGTTGCGCGGAGCCACGGACAGGGACACCTCGACGTCGTCGCCTACTTCGAGCCGTTCGCCGAGCCGGACGTGCTTCCGCACGGGCAGCACGTAGCCGCCGTTGCGGGGCAGGAGCGAGGTCTCCCACTCGGTCCCGCCGATGCTGACAGCCACGGGGATGGCACCCCAGCCGTAGCTTGCCTCAGCGGCCTCGGCATGGATCTCGTCGGACGCGTCCGGCGGCAGGGCGAGCCAGTAGAAGGGCGCCGGCCCGCGCCACTCGAAAAGCTCCGCCCGGAAGGTCATGTCCACGGCTCAGCACCGTAGTGGCAAGGGCGGGAGCTGGCAATGGGTTCCTTCCCGCTCTCCGCGTATGCCGAGCCGCCGGATCACCGCTGGACATTCAAATAAAGCTAGATAGACTAGTGAAAATTGCAAGCAGGCTTACTAAAGGGGTGATTCGAATGACGGCAGTAGCCAACCGGAGAATGGCGGGACCCGCGCGCGGAACGCACGCGGAGTCGTTGCGGAGCTTCGACGAACCGGTCCGTCCGGCCGTCCCCTCGAGTCAGCCTGCGGTGGCTCCCTTCGATGCGGACGGGACGCCCGTGCACTGCGGTACCAAGATGACGTCCACGCCCAGCCCGACGACGGCGCTGCCGTGGGCGCAGTTCCACACCGGCGAGGGCGAGTGGGTTTGCACCTGTGGATTCCGCCGGCCGGCAGATTCCTCATCCGACCCTTTGGCCGCGGTTCGCGCAGCGGGGGCCCGGTTGGAGAGCCTGCAGTGGGAGATCGACGCCGCGGAGGCTTCCTTGGCTGCCGCTGTCCGGAGCGCCACAGAGGCCGGCGTCGAGGCGAAGGCGCTGATGTTGGAGACCGGGCTCACGTCGATCGAACTGCTGGAGCTGCAGCTGCGCTGAGGACGGCGCGGCGGGGCTCAGGCGAAATGGGTCGTGACCTTACCTCCCCCGGCAGACTCAACAATGGAGGCGGCGACGTCCCGAAGCTTGATGTTTCGGTGGTTCGAAGCTGCTTTGATCATGGCGAAGGCCTCGTCCTGCGTGCAGCGGTTTTGAGCGATAACGATGCCCACCGCCGTATCGATGACCGTCCGGGACGTCATGGCCAGCTTTAGATTTTCGGCAGTCCGGCTATGTTCGCTGAGGAGAAGTGCGAGCCTGAGGCCCTTGGCGGCCTGGGCGACGAAAGTCTGGGCCCGCTCCACGGCTCCGCCGTCCAGAGCGTGGGCGGTTTCGGAGTAAAGGTTAAGGCCGGCACGGGCGGAGTTCTCGGGGAGATGAAAAGGTACGGCGAGAACGGAGCGGACGCCGTGGGCCATCGCAATGTAGTTGTAGTCGGGGAACGTGGTGTCACTGGCGAGGTCCGGTATGTGAACCACCAGCTGCCTCCTGCTGGCCATCAGGCAGGGGCCCTCGTCCAGCTGATATTGAAGCTCATCCAGCATCAGCGCCTTCTCACCGCTGCTGGCCACGGTCCCCGCCTCCCCGTGGCGGAGCAGAGTGATGCCACAGAAGACTTCGCTTTTCCGCGAGGAAAGGGTGGCCGCGGCATAACAGGCGAGTTCGTCCAGGAAATCGGCGACGTCCTGGGTTTCCAGCAGCAGGTCCTGAAGATCAAGCGCTTTGGGCTCGGTGCTGCCGGTGCCCGGCTCGGAATCTCGAACGGAGGTCATATCTCATCGTTGCGCCGATACCCCGCCGGCGCTAGGGGCAGCCGGCAGGGAGTCGCTTCCAGGCCGGCGTTCCAAGCGGTCCGTCCGGCGGATCTCCATCGAGCGGGCTCGAACATCTCCGGGATAGGGCCGCCCCCCAATGAAGCGGCCCTATCCGGAGGTCGCGCCGATGGCGCAGGATCGCGGCTAGGGGCCCCGTCCGTTCGGTCGGGGAGCGCGCCGGGCCAGTTCCTCGTCGATATGGTCGAGAAGGTCCAGCCACAGGGCGGGTGCTTCGCTGCCACCGCCGTTCAGTGCCGCGCGGCGTAGTGCCCTGAGATCGGAGGAAGGCACATCGGACCAGCTTGGATGCCGAAAAAACATCCGTGCCGGCGGCCCGGGGTGGCCGCTCACGCCGCCTGCGCCTGTGTTCGCCGGCCTGCCGTCCGAGAGGCGTGCCGCGGTCCGCTCATCGTCGAGGTCCTAATCCCGATGTCTTTCAGCACGGCCGGGGCTTCGTCCCATGCATAGGCGAGGAAGCTGTCGTCCAGGAACAGATCGCATTGTGGGAGGGCCCTCTGTGCCCTGTTGCATACCGCTTGAAGTGCCCGAACGTTATGCCGAGTGAGTACGCCTACGGGGCGAATCATGACCGACGAGGCGTCAAGGTCAACCGAAACCGTGACGCCGATTTTTCCGGTGGTCATAGAAATAGATCTCTCTATGGAACACGAAGGGCCGCGTCTTGACCCACAAGCAGGGTACGGTGCTCCGCTATGAACGCGGAAGTAACTTAGCTCACTTTTTCGGAAGAAGGTCCCTGCGCCTACATCAAGCCTTTCGATCCTTGCCGGAGCGGGAAGGAGCCGCTACCGTCAACCCGCGAAGGGGGTTCTCATGGATTGGTTGACACGCCCGCTATTCGCGAGCCGGCCGGGTCCCGACGATCTGATCGCGGGCTCATTCCTCACCGACGGTAAGACCCACGACATGGAGTGGTCGGATGAGATGTACGCCATCCACGGCTACGCGCGCGGGGAAATTGTTCCGACCCGTGCGCTCACGCTTGCCCACAAGCATCCCGAGGATCTGCCCCGCATTTTGGAAGTCAACGAGGACCTCGTGCGGCGTGGAGGACATGTGGCCATTTATCACCGGGTCATCGACGCCGGCGGCCGGGAACACAAGGTTCTCACCGCGGGAGAGGCCTTCCCCGACGGGGCAGGTGGGCTGCGGACCATCGCGGGCGTCATGCTGGACCTCACGACGACCGTCCACGACGAAACGGCGACGGCGGCGCGCGACGCCATCCAGGGGGCGCTCGGGACCCGGTGCGTCATCACCAAGGCCCAGGGCATCCTCATGGGCCGCGCTTCCATGACATCGTCCGAGGCGTTCACCGTGCTGCGCGCCTACAGCAACCACGCCAACGTCAAGCTGGCGGAGGTCGCAGCGACGCTGGTGGGGCTGGCCGACCGCGACGGGGACAGGATGCCCTTCGAGTGCTTTCTGGACGCGCTCCTCCGCGGCTCCCCAGACCCCGCGAAAGGGTCCCTCCTGCAATAGGAGCGGCCGGAATGACCCTAGGCCAGGCCCGCGGCCGCAGGGGGACCCGACCGTTCGTCCCGGGCCGCCTGTCCGGCGGCGCCAGCGATCCGCTTCCGCTGGGCCTCGATCTCCTTCTCGCCCTCATGCTCGGCGTCGTAGAGCTTGGCATTGCCGACCTGGAGCTCGAGCATCAGGGCGTCAAGCTTCACGTGCAGGGCGGCCGTGTCACGGTTCTGGGTGTTCTGGATGATGAAGACCATGAGGAACGTGACAATCGTGGTGCCTGTATTGATCACCAGCTGCCAGGTGTCGGAGAAACCGAGGAGCGGACCGGTGAAGGCCCAGATGATCAGAACGACCACCGCACCGACGAAAACCCAGGCATGGCCGAGGACCGCCGCCGTCCGGGTTGTAAACCGGGTAAAGATATCCGGGCGTTCCCGCCCCGCCTGCTGAACCATTCCGTCACGCTTTCCCTTGCGGAGTGCCGGCCCGGCAGGAGTTGGACGGCCGGTTTTCCGGTTACTTTCAGTGTGGCACCAACGCCGGCGGATAGACCCCCACAGCCATTCCGCGCCGCAGTCCGGGTGACCCGCAGCGCGGAATGACAGCGGCTTAGGAACCTGACTGGTCGTAGGCGCGCTTGGCAGCGGCCTGGGCGTCAGCGAGCGCCTTTCCCGGGTCCTTGGTCCCCAGCAGGGCCGAGGCGATGGCGTTGTTCAGTTCCGTTTTGATGGTCTGACCCGCAGGGGAGGCGCCCAGCGTCTTACCGGCCGGGAGGACGTCGTAGTACGTCTTGATCGTTTCGTCGAAGCCGGCGTTGCCACTTGGCTTGACGAAGGTGTCCCTGATCAGCTTGTCGGCCGACGGGGAACCGGTGAACAGCCCGGTGTTGATGCCGCCCGGCGTCGATGCGATCTTCTGTGCCCGAGCCTCCCCGGCGGCCTTCCATGCGTCGTCGGTGACCAGGGAGGTCATCCACGCGCAGGCAGCGTTGGGATTCTTGGCGTTTGCGGGAATGACAAAGGACGTCCCCCCTGCCACGGTGAACGGCTTGCCGTCTTTGTCCTTGAAAGGAACGGCGGACAAGTCCAGGGATTGCGAGTAGGGGGCCAGGACGTTGACGTACCACTGGGCGTCAACCTGGGACCCCACCTGGTTTTTGACGAACTGGTTCTGCTTACCGAACGTGTCGAAGGAATCGGAGAAGCTCTTGGCCTTGGCATAGCCGCCCTGCGCGTCATAGATCTGCTTCAGGAAACTGATCGCGGCTGCGTTGGCCGGGTCGTCCAGGACGGGGGCTCCCTTGTCGTCCACCAACCGTCCGCCCTGGCCGAGGATCCACAGTTCGGCCTGCCCGGCGGCCACCGGGTCGAATCCGAGCGTTGAGGGGTTACCGCCGTCGGCCTTCGACGCTTTTCCGACGGCGTCCAGCAGCTTCGTCTTGTCTGAGGTGTCAATGTCCGCGGCCGCCACGCCGGCGCCCTGGAGAACCTTCTGGTTCAGGATGATGGCTGCCGGCTGATAGAACTGCGGCACTGCCCAGACCTTGTCCTGATAGGTCACCTGTTGGGTGACGGCAGGGTAGAACTGCTTTGCCGGGTCCATGCCGTGGGCCTTGAAGCAGCCGTCCAGTGGCTTGATCAGCCCCTGGGCGGCGTAGGTCGCGACGAACGCGCGGTCCATCTGGACGACGTCGGGTACCTCACCGCTGGCCGCGCGGGTCGTGAATTTCTGCGCATCGAACGGCGTCTGATCCATCGTGATCTTCACGTTCGAGAGCTGGGACGATGCGTAGCCCATGCGTGCCTTGCCGACGTCGTCGGCGTTATCGAAGGCCCATGCCGTGATCGTCCCCGAGGCGTCCTTGGAAAAGTCCGCGCTCGCCGCCGGGGCACTGGTGCCCCCGCCGCCGCAGGCAGTCAAAGCGGTCACCGCCAGGGCCAGCACTGCGGTGTTCGTCATCTTTCGAAAATGCATCTTTGCATCCTCCCCAATCGTCGATGGTGGTGGTCGCTGCCGCGAGACCCTCGGCTAAAAGCGATTCGGGTGCAACACTGTAAGCAAGCTTCCTATTTCGAAAGCTAGCCCACGCCGCGGTGTGACGCAAGGGACCGGCCCCGATGCCGGTGCGCGGCGGGGCAGAGACCGCCGTGGAACCACGGGAGAAAGGGTGATGCCACATGACAGCCGAATCAGCCGCGCGAATCCGGCGCCCCGGGGGCAATCCCCGGAAGGCCCGGGCACACCGGGTGAAGTACAACCGCAGGGAGGCCCTGGCTGGCTATCTGTTCATCTCCCCGTGGATCGTGGGCTTCCTCGTTTTCATGCTCGGTGCGATGGTCTACAGCCTGGTCATCTCCTTCAGCCGCTACAACCTGGCGACTAACGTGGCCAAGCCCGCTGGCGTGACCAACTACCAGCTCCTGTTTCAGGATCCGAAGGTCGCCTCCTCACTGGCCAACACGCTCTTCTACGCGGTCATGGCCGTTCCCCTGGAGATCTGTGTCGCCCTGGGGCTGGCCCTGCTCCTGAACCGCGTGGGCCGAGGCGCCGGGATTTTTCGGACCATCTACTACCTGCCCAAGATGACGCCGTCGGTGGCGACCGCGGCGGTTTTTCTGCTGCTGCTCAACGGCAACACGGGGGCCATCAACCAGGCGTTGGCGTTCTTCGGCATCTCGGGACCGCAATGGTTGATCGACCCGGCGTGGGTCAAACCCTCGATCGTGCTGATGACGCTGTGGGGGGTCAGCGGCACCATGGTGATCTTCCTGGCCGCACTCAAGAACGTGCCGCGGGAACTCTACGAGGTCGCGGCCCTGGACGGTGCCGGGCCGGTGCGGAAATTCTTCTCCATCACCGTCCCGATGATCTCGGGGGCCATCTTCTTCAACGTGATCGTCCTGACGATCGCCGCACTGCAGGTTTTCGATCAGGCGTACCTGCTCTTCTGGCGGGACCAAACCAGCGCGTCGCCGGAGGCCTCGCTGTTCTACGGCATCTACCTGTTCCAGCAGGCCTTCCGGGAATTCAATTTCGGGTTCGCCTCTGCCATGGCCTGGGTGCTGTTCGTGCTGATCCTGTTGATCAGCCTGATCCAGGTCCGGTTGGGAAACCGGTTCGTCTACTACGAGGGGGAGAAACGCTGATGGCCACCACCAATACCGAAACCGGCGCGACGCCGGAGGCCGGCCCGCTGCTGGCGGAAGCTGGCCGTTCCGCCACTGCCACGCCTGCCCCGGCCCCGCGCCGTCGTGTCCGGCGTCCCCGCACCACGGCCGGCAAGGTGGTGCTTGGCGTCGTCCTGACGGTGATCAGTGCCGTGTTCCTGTATCCCCTCGTGTGGCTCATTGCCGCCAGCCTCAAGCCCCGCGGGGAGGTTTTCGACAACGCACTGATCCCCGCGACGTTTTCCCCGCAGAACTACGTCGAAGTCTGGGATCAGCTCCCGCTGGTGAACTGGGTGACCAACAGCTTCCTCATTGCGGTGCTGGCCGCCACCCTAGTGACGCTCTCCAGTTCCCTGGTCGCCTTCGGGTTTGCCTACTTCCGTTTCCCGGGCCGGAACATCCTCTTCGGTCTTGTGCTGGCGACGATGATGTTGCCGGGCGCCGTGACCATGGTGCCGCAGTACCTCATCTGGAAAAACCTGGGCGTGCTGGGCACTTGGATACCGCTCTTCGGGATGAATCTCTTTGGCTCGGCGTTCTATATCTTCCTGCAGAGGCAATTCTTCCTGGGACTGCCACGGGAGCTCTTCGAGGCCGCGCGAATCGACGGAGCCAGCTACTTCGGCTTGTTCCGCAGGATAGCCCTGCCGCTATCCGTACCGTCGCTCGTGGTGATCTTCATCTTCGAGTTCCAGGCAAGCTGGAACAACCTGCAGTCGGCGCTCATATACCTCAACGCCGGGTCCGTCGAGGGATTTACGGCACCGCTGGGAATCGCCTACGCCATGACCAAATACAGCCCCACCAACGGCGGCCAGGGCGACTATCAGTACGTCATGGTCGCAACACTCCTGATCACGCTCCCCATGCTCATCCTCTTCGCTTTCGGGCAGCGTCACTTCATCGAGGGCGTCGCCACAGAAGGCAGGAAGGGGTAACCGGACCGGCCGTAAAAGTCCGGGGGACCAACCGCCTACATATTGACCTCCACATAACGGGGGAACACGATGGAGCGATCGGGCCGGCGCCCGGTCACCTCACCGTCTCGCGCCGTCCCAGCAACCAAACCGGGAAGCCTTAGAAGCCTTAGGAAAGGACGCATCGTGAGTGAAACTCCGGAGTCCGGCGGCCGCCTCCACAGCGAAGACCCGGCCGAGGGTGTGGACCGAGACGGCGCGGGGACACCCGCAGGTGGGCCGGACCAGGGAAGCCGGCGCCACGCCGAAGAGCCATCAGAAGGGCCCGATGGCGGGGACGACGACGTCCGGCCCATAGCGCCTGACGAGGGCCGCGGGGAAGGCTAGTATCTCAGGGCGGAGAAACCGTGGGGGTGTGTGCCCTGACGATAGACGAGCTGCTGCTCGCGAGTCGCGCCAACCTGAAGCGCGTGTCTGCGTCAGAGCTCGACGGGGAAGTCGCGGCAGGTGCCCTCGTCGTCGACACGCGGCCGGTGGACCAGCGGGAGAGGGACGGCGCCCTTCCGGGTGCGGTCGTCATCGACCGAAATGTCCTTGAGTGGCGGCTCGATCCTTCCAGCGCCCACCGGCTCCCGATGGCACGCGATTACGATCGGCGGATTGTGGTCGTTTGCAATGAGGGCTACAGCTCCAGCCTGGCAGCAGACACCCTGCAGCGACTGGGCCTTTTACGGGCGACCGACCTTATTGGAGGTTTCCAGGCCTGGGCTGCGTGGCGACAGGAAGCCGGCTAGCCCGCTGCGCTGTTTTCCGAGGCTCGCCAGCGCACTACGTTCGGCGCGGTTGGCTCCGGCCGGAGCGCCACTTCGCTCACCAGACTTCCCTCACCTCGTGCATGCCTTAGCCCGGGACGTTTCGTGGATCGTTGCCGTAGCTGTTCTTTTCGGAGATCACACCGTCCTGGTTCTTGATGATGTGCTCGACCTTGTCGCCCCGGGCGGCCTCCCGTCCTGCAACGACCGCGTCCTGTTTGGAGCTGTAGCCGGCGCCGAAAGCCCGCTGGGCACCATCGCGCTTGTTCTTCCACTGTCCGTCTTCGTAGTACGTCTCAATATCTCCCTGAGGCATTACACGCTCCTTCTGCCGTTCGGTTCAGCTGCCTGACGTTGGGTAGCGAAAAGCCCCGCGGCACTGGGGGACCACGGGGCATTTCCAAGGCATCCTCCGCCGCATGGGGGGGCGGGCGGAGAAGCTGACACCAACCTAATAGAAAGTAGGCTTATGGTTCAAGCCTCAGCGCCTTTCCGGCGCGGCGGAGGGTCGGGCGAATGGCGGTCGCTTTCAGTGCTGGCCCAGGCTGCCGGCGGCCGGGGGTAGAGTCCCCTCGACGCCATTGCGTCGCTCGTCACGTTCGGCCTGGCTGGCGGTGTCGGCGGCGGCCGTGCCGTCCGAGTCGCCGTCGTCGTCGATCAGTCCGTTGGTCTGGTCGAAGGGCTTGGCGACAGACCGTTCCGCAGGCCGCTCCATGGCTGAGGCGCTGCCGCTTCCGGCAGGATTCGTGTCGGTGCCTGCGGGGAAGACGCTCCCGGTGGTGCCCGTGGGTGGAACGGCGTCGGTTGCCCGTGCCGTCCCGGCATCCGCCGTAGTCGCAGGGCCGGCGCCGGGATTGTCGTGGTGTGGGGAGTCTCCGCGTCCCACGGCCGCGGCCACCCCTGCCGCAGCTGCGGCCAGCCCGACGCCGGCTATTACCTTTCCGGATACCCCCGCCGTGCCGCTGTCGCCCCGGGAGGCGGCGGCGTCTTCGATCCCCGGGGTGCCGGAGGAGCCGTGGCCTTGGACGGTACCGCGCCAAGCGCCCGTGGCGTAACCCTCGTCCTCGATGAAGGCCTTGAACCGGTCCAGGTCGTTTTCGGCCTGCCTGGCGACGACGTTGAGCTTGTCGCCCACCGTTTCAACCATGCCCTCTGGTTCGTATTCGAGGGAGAGCTCCACGGACGTCTGACCGCCGCCCAGGTCTTCAAAGGTCACCGCGCCGGCGTTGGTCGCTCCCTCCGTGGCAGCCCACGCTACTTTTTGATCAGGGATCTGCTCTAGGATTCTTGCCTGCCACTGGCGGCGCACCCCGGCAATCTCCGCCGTCCATTCCAGGCGGTCGTCGCTGAGCTGCTGCACGCTCTTCACCCCGGACATGAAGTGCGGAAATTCCTCGAACTGAGTCCATTGGTTGTAGGCCACGCTCACGGGAACGTTCACCAGGATGCGTTTCTCGACTTTCGTGCTCACGGTGTCTCCTTCGACTCTGTAGGAACAAACCAGTGATCAACTGATCATCAGTATGCTTACTT
The DNA here is from genome assembly GCF_040702285.1 of Arthrobacter sp. NPDC080086. NCBI lineage: Bacteria > Bacillati > Actinomycetota > Actinomycetes > Micrococcales > Micrococcaceae > Arthrobacter > Arthrobacter sp. NPDC080086. The sequence goes on along the minus strand of NZ_JBFBKP010000016.1, from coordinate 15,206 downwards.
TATCGAGGATTCCGCCTTGCGGCCAGGGCAGAGGTGACTCTCTGCGGCTAACCCGGTCGCGGCGCGGGAGCCAAGCCCGGGTCGTTTTTCACGGGACATCGCTGGGCCGCTGCAGTATGGTGGGCACCTTCCGACGCAAGGAGGAGCACGTGAACAGTCATCGAAGCAACGTCGCCGGGGAGGCCGGTATCACCGCGCTGGTGCTGATCCGGCACGGAGAAAGCGAGGGGAATGTTGCGGCGACGCGGGCCAGGGAGGCGGGCGCGCAGGTGATAGAAGTCCCGGCCCGTGACGCCGACGTCGATCTTTCCGAGACCGGGAGGGAGCAGGCGCTGGCCCTGGGCCGCCTGCTGGCAGGCGTCTCCGAGCAGTTCCCGGTGTGGTCCTCCCCCTACGCCAGGGCCCGGGAGACTGCCGAACTGGCGCTGGACGTCGCAGGGTGGGACCGATTGCCCCGCCTGGACGAACGGCTCCGGGACCGCGAGTTGGGAATCCTGGATCGGCTGACCTCTGCCGGCGTGGAGGCCAGGTTCCCTGAGGAAGGAGAACGCCGGCGCTGGCTCGGGAAGTTTTACTACCGGCCACCAGGCGGCGAGTCCTGGGCCGATGTGGTGCTTCGGCTGCGGTCGCTGCTTGCAGACCTGGACAGGGAGCACCCCGGCCAGGAGGTGCTGCTGGTCTGCCATGACGCCCTCATCCTGCTCTTCCGGTACGTTTTGCTGGGGCTCACCGAGGCGGACCTGCTGGACCTGGCCGCACGCACCACCATTCTCAACGCATCCGTCAGCCGGTTCGTCCGGGAGGGCGGCACCGGCCCATGGGAACTGGCCGGGTTCAATGAGGCTGACCATCTGCGGTCCTATGGCGCCCCCGTCACTGAGCACGCGGGAGAGTCCAATGTCCACCCGCGCTAAGCCGCCGATCCCGCTGACGCCCACGTTGCTGCGCGGCTGGCCGCTGCCCGGCGGGGGCTCCGGGAAGGCGGACCGCGGCTCGGTGCTGGTCATCGGGGGCGCGCGCAAGACCCCGGGGGCCGCGCTCCTGGCCGGTGTCGCGGCACTTCGCTCCGGCGCCGGTCGGCTGACGCTGGCGGTGGCCGAATCGACCGCCGTCCACGTGGCGGTGGCGCTGCCAGAGAGCGGCGTCCTGGGCCTGCCGGAAAGCGCCAGGGGCTCAGTGAAGGGTTCGTCCGCTTCGCTGCTCGTCGACGAATTCGCCGCGGCCGACGCCGTTCTGATCGGCCCCGGCCTGGACGACAAAGACGAGGCCCTGGCGCTTCTTCGCGGACTGCTCGTGCCGGCGCGGACGCCCCAGGGTAGCGGCCCCGCCGTCGTTCTGGATGCGTTCGCCCTCGGCTGTTTGCCCGAACTGGGTGCCGACCTGGGCCCGTGGGCGGGTCGGCTGATCTTGACCCCTAACCCCACCGAGGCGGCCATCCTCTTGCAACGCGAGATCGGCGACCTTGGCCGCGATATCCGGACTATCGCGAGCCGGTTCCAGGCCGTGGTCAGCTGCCAGGGGTTGATTGCGGAACCCGACGGCGAGTCCTGGGAGGTCAGCACCGGGCACAGTGGGCTGGGGACCTCGGGCAGCGGCGACGTGTTGGCCGGTGCGATCACGGGGCTGCGGGCCCGCGGTACGACGGGACCCCAGGCCGCCTGTTGGGGCTCTCACCTGCATGCCACCGCAGGGGACAGGTTGGCCAGCAGACTGGGCGGGCTGGGTTACCTTGCCCGGGAACTCTGCGATGAGTTGCCGCCGCTGATGGTGGAACTCAGCAGCTGATCAGCCGCCCGGTTGGGCTGGCTGCCCAAGCGGCCGGAAAGATCGATTCCGTAGCGCGGGAAGAGCCACAGCGCCTAGTATCCGTGGGAGAACCGGCTGTGGACTAACGGAAGGAAGACCATGGTGGACCGCATTGGCAACATTTGGGGAAGCCGCACCCCCTATCCCCGGGACGGTCTCTGGCCGGTACGGGTGGATCAGGCGCTCGCGGAGGGCGTTGCTGAAGACGACGTCGATCGCTGGGTCCAGTCCGCCTGCGTGCTCTGCAGCAACGGCTGCGCCTGCGACATTGCGGTCAAGGACGGTGCCATGGTGGGGATCCGTGGCCGGGCCGGGGACCTGGTCAATCACGGCCGGCTTGGCCCCAAGGGCCTCTTCGCCAGCTGGCAGGGCGTTTCCCACCGGGACCGGCTCACCAGCCCGCTGATCCGTGAGAACGGGCGCCTGGTCGAATGCGACTGGGACACCGCCATGAACCGCATCGTCGAACGCAGCCAACAGCTTTTGCGGGAGCGCGGTCCGCTGAGTCACGGCTTCTACACCAGCGGACAGCTTTTTCTTGAGGAGTACTACGCCCTCGCCATCATCGGGAAGGCGGGGATCGGGACTCCGCATATGGACGGCAACACCCGGCTCTGCACGGCCACCGCGGCGGCGTCGCTGAAGGAGACGTTCGGGGCGGACGGTCAGCCCGGGTCCTACACCGACATCGACAGCTGTGATGCGATATTCCTCTACGGCCACAACATGGCCGAGACCCAGACCGTCCTGTGGTCCCGGGTGCTGGACCGCATCGCCGGCCCGAACCCGCCCAAAGTCGTCTGCATTGATCCCCGCGAGACAGAGGTGGCCCGCCACGCCGACGTGCACCTCGCTGTGCGGCCGGGTACCAACCTCGCGCTGATGAACGCCCTGGTCCACGAGGTGCTGGCCCACGGCTGGGTGGACGAGGACTACGTCAAGGCGCACACCGTGGACCTCGATGAGCTGAAGGCCACTGTGGCGCCCTGGACGCCCGAGGCTGCTGCCGCCGTCTGCGACGTCCCGGCGGCGGACATCCGGGAGGCTGCGCGGATTTTCGGTGCCTCGGAGCGGGTCCTGTCCACCGTGTTGCAGGGCTTCTACCAGTCGGCGCAGGCGACAGCCTCGTCCTGCCAGGTTAACAACCTGCACCTTCTGCGGGGACTGTTGGGGAAGCCCGGCTGCGGAATCCTGCAGATGAACGGCCAGCCGACCGCGCAGAACAACCGGGAATGCGGTGCCGACGGTGACCTGCCGGGTTTCCGCAACTGGGAAAACCCGGCCCACATCGCCGAGCTCGCCGATCTCTGGGACGTCGACCCGCTGACCATCCCGCACTGGGCGCCGCCGACGCATGCGATGCAGATCTTCCGCTACGCCGAGCAGGGGTCCATCGAGTTCCTGTGGATCTCCGCCACCAACCCCGCCGTCTCCATGCCCGACCTCGCCCGGATCCGGAAGATCCTGGCCAAACCTGACCTCTTTGTGGTGGTGCAGGACCTGTACCTGACCGAAACGGCGCAGGCTGCCGACGTCGTCCTGCCGGCGGCCGCCTGGGGCGAGAAGACCGGGACCTTCACCAACGTCAACCGCACGGTCCACCTCTCGGATAAGGCTGTGGACCCGCCTGGATCCGCCCGCAGCGACCTCGACATCTTCCTGGATTACGCGCGGCGGATGGATTTCCGCACGCTTCAGGGCGGGCCGTTGCTGCCATGGGACGGTCCCGAGGACGGCTTCAACGCCTGGCGGGAGTGTTCGCGGGGCCGTCCCTGCGACTACAGCGGGATGAGCTACGGCCGGCTCCGCGGCGGCAGCGGCATCCCTTGGCCCTGCAACGAGGAAAACCCCGATGGCCGCGACCGGCTCTACGCGGACGGGGTTTTCCCCACCGACGCGGACTACTGCGAAAGTTACGGCCATGACCTCTTAACCGGCGCCACCGTGGGGTCAGGGATGTTCCGTGCCACGGTACCCGGCGGCAAGGCGGTGCTGAAGACGGCCGACTACCTGCCCCCGCACGAAGAGCCCGACGGCCGGTTCCCTATGCGCTACACGACCGGACGCACTGCCTACCATTTCCACACCAGGACCAAGACCGGCAGGTCCCGGCCCCTGAACCGCGCCGCACCCTCCGCCTGGATCGAGCTTTCCCCGGAAGACGCCCAACGGTACGGCATCAGTGAGGGAGACCTCACCCGCGTCACGTCCCGCCGGGGCCGAATCGAGGTACCGGCCCGGATCAGCGACATCCGCCCGGGAACGGTTTTCGCCCCGTTCCACTACGGCTACTGGGACGACGGCGGCTCGCCCGGCGAGCACCCGAGCGCGGCCAACGAACTCACCATCACCGAGTGGGACCCGGTGTCCAAGCAGCCAGTGTTCAAGAACGCGGCGGTCAACGTCCAAAAGATCGCCGACGGCGCGGTGCCGGCCCCCGCCCCGACAACCACCGCGTCTCGGCCGGCCAGCGGCAGCCCGGCGGTTCCCGCGACCACCGGCGTGGGTGGCGAGGCGAGCGAGTCCGTGGGTGCGGCGCCGCCGCGGTTCCCCCAGGCGATCAAGGGAGCCCCGGCGCCAGCCGGAAAGGACGGCACGCGATGAACATGTCCCTGTACCTGGGCATGCTGCACCGGGCCGAGGCCACCCTGGCGGAGTCCTTTCGGCAAGTCGCCGACGGCCACGGCGCCGAACCGGACGTCCATTTCCTGTGCCACTCCCTGGCCAACCAGTGCGATGAGCACAGCCGGCTGTTGCATCCGCTGGTGGAGCGCTACGGTGAGGACCTCTCCGACACGGAGCCGGAGCGGTTGCACGCCGAGGGGCTCTCTGGCACCCGCAGTGGGCCGGTGGGCCTGCTCCGGGACCTTCAGGATCTCTATCTCCTGGCCAGCTTCGTCGATGTGACCTGGACCATGATCCAGCAGGCCGGGTCGGCGCTCCGGGACCGGGACATGCTGGAGGTGGTCTCACACTGTGAGGGAGAAACCGCGGTGCAGCTGCGCTGGCTGCAGACCAGGATGAAGCAGGCGGCGCCCCAGGCTCTCGTGGCCGCCAAATAGGGCGACGGCAGCTGCCGGAGCTTCCCCGCGTCGTCTATCTCGACCGTTGACGTGGAAAAGTCGCGGCGGTCAGGCTTGGGCGATCAGTTGCCAATGCGCTGCCGGGGGACAGTCCCGGGCAAAGCAAAGGCCCCTGCTTCCCTCGTAAACAAAGGGAAGCAGGGGCCTCGCTGTGTGGCGGTGACGGTGGGATTTGAACCCACGTTGGCTTTTACACCAAACAACATTTCGAGTGTTGCACCTTCGGCCGCTCGGACACGTCACCAACCTGACTAGGGTACCGGAGCGCGGGGCCGAACCCCAAAACGGGCCCGGTCAACCAGAGCCGCCGCGCCCGGGCCGGCCCGGGGAGCTTCCGGCGGCGCCCGCACGGCACTAGATTCGACAGCACAATGACTATTTCGAATGCGCCCTCCACCCGGGATACCGGCACCGCCACCGCTTACTGGACCGTCGGCCCGGAACAGGGTGAACTCCGCACCGAGGACCTGCCGGCGCCAGGCCCCGGCGAGGCCCTGGTCCGGTCCCTCTACTCTGGCATCAGCAAGGGCACCGAGATGGTGGTGCACCACGCCCGTGTCCCCGACTGTGTGGCCGACGCCATGGCCGCCCCGCACCAGGAGGGCAGCTTCCCGGGCCCGGTGAAGTTCGGCTACCTCTCCGTGGGCGTCGTCGAGGCCGGGCCGGACGGCTGGCAGGGCAAAACCGTCTTCTGCCTGCACCCGCACCAGGACCGCTACGTCGTCCCCGTCACCTCCCTCACCGAGGTTCCCGACGGCGTCCCGGCCCGCCGCGCCGTCCTCACCGGCACCGTGGAAACCGCCGTCAACGCCCTCTGGGAAGCGGGCCCGCGGCTGGGGGACCGGGTGGCCGTGATCGGCGCAGGACTGGTCGGCGGGATGGTGGCCAAACTCCTCGCCGGCTTCCCGCTGGAACGGCTGCAGCTGATTGACATCGACCCGGCCAAGCGCGCCTTCGCGGACGCCCTGGGCGTCGAGTTCAGCCACCCGGACGACGCCGCCGGCGACTGCGACATCGTCATCCACTGCTCCGCCTCCCAGGCCGGCCTGGAACGGGCCCTGCAGCTCGTGGGCGACGAGGGCGAGATCATCGAAATGTCCTGGTACGCGGACCGCAGCGTCAGCCTGCCCCTCGGCGAGGACTTCCACGCCCGGCGCCTCTCCATCCGGGCCAGCCAGGTGGGCGTCGTCGCGCGCGCCCGCCGTCACCGCCGCACCACCGCCGACCGGCTGAACCTCGCCGTGTCCCTGCTTCGCGACCCCGTTTTCGAGGCCTTCCTCACCGGCACCTCGCGCTTCGAGGAGCTGCCCGACGTCGTCCAGCGACTCTCCGACGGCACCCTCGACGCCCTCTGCCACGTCATCGAATACCCGCACACCACAGAAACCACGAGGTAATCCGTGTTCAGCCTGACCGTCCGCAGCAACTTCATGATCGCCCACAGCCTGCCCCGCCCGGCGTTCGGCCCCGCGCAGGGCATGCACGGTGCCACCTTCGTCACCGAGGTGACCTTCCGCCGCCGGAGCCTGAACCAGGATGCGATCGTCCTGGACATCGGCGAGGCGGGCGAGGTGCTGGGCGCCGTCCTGTCCGGCCTGAACTACAAGAACCTGGACGAGCACCCCGATTTCGCCGGCAAGCTGAGCACCACCGAGGCGCTGGCGCAGTACATCGCGGACGCCGTCGCCGCGCAGATCCGCGAGGGCGACGACGGGCGCGCGCTCGCGGGCATCGACGTCACCCTGCGCGAGACCCCGGACGCGTGGGCCAGCTACTCCCTCGAGTTCGACGCCGACTAGCCTCCCCGTGCAGCCCTCCGCCGTCCGCCTGGTCCTGCCCGGCAACGTCCGCCACAACTCCGGCGGCAACGCCTACAACGCGGCCCTGGTCCGCGCCCTCGACGCGCTCGGGGTGCCCGCCACGACCCGGACCGCCGACGGCGACTGGCCGGTGGGCGGCCCCGCGGACCGGTCGGCGCTGGGGAACCTGCTGGCGGAACCGGCCGGCCCCGGGACAGTCACCCTGGTGGACGGGCTCGTGGCCTGCGGTGCCCCGGAGCAGCTGGAGGCCGCCGCCCGCGCCGGGACGCCGGTGTGGATCCTGCTCCACATGCCGCTCGACGGGTATGCCGACCTGGAAGGACGCGCGGTTGCCGCCGCGGCCGGGGTGATCTGCAGCAGCAGTTCCGCCGCGGCGGAACTGCGCGCCCGGCACGGCCTCGACGGCGCTGCAACCGGCGCTGATACCACCGTCGCCGTCGCGCTGCCCGGCACCGACCGCGCCGGGACGGCGGCCGGGTCCACCCCGCCGCACCTGGCGATGGTGGCCGCGCTGCTGCCGAACAAGAGCCAGCTGCTGTTCCTCCAGGCGCTCACAGCCCTGACCGACCTGGACTGGACCGCCGCCCTCGTCGGGGCGGACACCGCGGACCCGGAGTACGCCGCCCTGCTCCGCGCCGAAACGGAACGGCTGGGGCTCGGTGCCCGCGTCCGGATCCCGGGCGAGCTCCGGTGGGACGCCCTGGACGCCGAATGGGCCCGGACCGATCTCACGCTGCTGATCTCGCGCGCGGAAACCTTCGGCATGGCCGTCACCGAGTCCCTCGCCCGCGGCATCCCCGCGATCATCCGGCGCGGGACCGGGGCGCTGGAGGCCCTCACGGCCGGAACTCCGCAGGCCGGAACTCCGCCTGCAGGACCCGGCGCGGCCGGGGCTAGGGGCGAAGAACCCGAAGAGGACGACGCCGGGCTGCCGGGCGCCGCCGTCGCGCTCGCCGAGGATCCCGCACCCCTGGCGGAGCTGTTGCGCCGCTGGCTCACGGAGCCGGAGCTCCGGGCACGGTGGCACGCCACCGCGCTGGACGCCCGGCAGCACCTGCCCGGGTGGGACGCGACGGCCCGCACGGTGTTGGAGATCCTGGGCCGGTAACCGCCGTCCCACGCCGCCGCCGCAGTCGTCGCGGGGCAGCCCCGTATCGCCGTCCGCGGCATGGATGGACAATGGGCGCATGAGCACCGAGCCAGCCACGGTCAGCCTTCCGCCCCAGAGCCTCACCGCCGCAAACCTCCGCGCCTGGTCCTGGCACCGGCAGGGCCTGGACGGGTCGCTGGCCGGCTGCACCGCCGGGCAGGTGCTCGCACGGGCGGGCTGGGCTAGGTCCGTCGGCGGCGCCAACCCCTACCTCTCCCTGTTCGCCCGTGCCGGCCTCCGCCGCGGCGAGGTGGATGCCGACGTCGAGGCCCAGCGGATCCTGGAACTGCCGACGGCGCGCGGCTGCACCTACGTCCTGGGCAGCGACGACTTTGCCTGGGCGCTGCGCCTGGGCCGCCCCGCCGCGGAGGCCGCCGTCTCGGTGCTGACTCGGCTCGGCGTGGACCGCGGCGAAATCACCCTGCTCGAGGAACAGGTCCGGCACGTCCTGGCCGAGGCCGGTACCCCGCTGGACCCGCGGCAGCTCAAGGAGGAACTCGGCGACGCGGTCCAGAGCCTGGGGGAGGAGGGGAAGAAGAAGGGCGCCGCCACCACGCTGCCCGCGGCGCTGGGCATCCTGCAGGCGGAGGGCCGCATCCGCAGGGTGCCTGCCGACGGCCGCCTGGACCGGCAGCGCTACGCCTACGAGGCCTGGGACCTGCCCACCAGCGATCTCACCGACGAGGAGGTCCGCGCCCTGCTGATGCGCCGTTACCTCGGCTGGACCGGCGGCGCCACTGCTAAACAGTCCCAGTGGTTCACGGGCTTCACCGTGGCGCAGACCCGCGCGGCACTGGCGGCCGCCGGTGCCGTCGACGTCCCGCTCCCCGGGGACGCGGGCAAGGACAGTGCCGTGCTGTGGATGCTGCCCGACGACGTCGACCGCCTCGCCGCCTTCACCGCCCCCGCGGAGGAACAGATCCAGCTGCTCGCCGGGACAGATTCGCTGGTGCTGCTGCGGCGGAACGCGGCCGAGCTGCTGGACGAGGCGGACCACCGCAAGGCGGGGCTCAGCTCGCTGGCGCTGCAGGCAGACCTGCCGGACCACCCGATCCTGGACCGTGGCCGGATCATCGGACTCTGGCAGTACGACCCGGAGACCGGGAAGATCGCCGCCTGGGTGTTCGGCGACCTGACGCCCGCGGTCAGCCGGCGGATCGCGGAGGTGGAGGCCTGGATCCGGGAGGACCTGGGCGACTTCCGCGCCTTCAGCCTCGATTCCCCCGCCTCCCGCCGGAAGCGCATCGACGCGCTGCGAGCGTCGACGACGGCCACCGCCGAACGGTAAGCAGGATCAGGGGACGCCGGGACGAAGAACGGGGAATCAGGCGCCGCGGTGCTCGGCGAAGAAGTCCCGCAGCAAGTCCCCGCACTCCTGCTCCCGCACGCCGCCGTAGACCTCCACCCAGTGGTTTAGCCGGCGCTCGCGGAGAATGTCGAAGACGGACCCCGCGGCGCCCGCCTTCTCGTCCCAGGCGCCGAACACCACGCGGGGAATCCTGGCCAGCACCACCGCGCCGGCGCACATCGCACACGGCTCCAGCGTCACCACCAGGGTGCAGTCCGCCAGCCGCCAGCCGTCGTCGCGCGCCCCCTCGTCGGCACGGCGCTCGCGAAGCCGCGCGGCCGCTTCCCGGATGGCGACCATCTCGGCGTGCGCCGTCGGGTCCCCGAGGGCCTCCCGCTCGTTCCGGCCGGCGCCCAGCACCGTCCCGTCCGGGCCGATCACCACGGCCCCGATCGGCACGTCCGCGGTGGCGAGGGCCTGCCGGGCCTCGCTCAGGGCGAGGCCCATCCACTCGGCATGGCGGGGCTCGGGCGATGTCATGGCTCAATGGTAGTTTCGATCCTAAGCAAGCTGTGCACCGTGGGTGCACCGGACGTCGGGAGAACGCAGTGAGCACCAGGACTGAGAGCTGGTTGATGCGGCGCTGGGGCAAATGGGTGGTGCCCTACGCCGCGCTCTGGATCACCATGCTGCTGGGCGGCATCGCGGTGGTGGCGCTGGCCCTGACCAGCGCCGAGGTCTACGACAACGTGGTGGACGACGCCGGCCTGGCCAACCTGGACAAGCCCATGCTCGCCGCCATGGAACGGCTCCGCAGCCCCGGCCTGGATGCGTTCGTCACCGGGTTCACCAACATCGGCGGCGGCATCGGCATGCCGATCCTGGCCAGCATCCTCACCGCGCTGTTGATCTGGCGGACCCGGACCTGGCGCCCGCTCATCCTCATCGGCGGGGCGGCCGCCGTCTCCGTCACCGCTACCTCCCTGGGCAAGAAGCTCATCGGACGCACCCGCCCCGACCACGCCGATGCCGTCCCGCCCTACGAAAACTCGCCGTCGTTCCCCAGCGGCCACACCCTGAACACCACCGTGGTGATCTCACTCGTGGTGTACCTCACCTGCCTGCAGGTCCAGCGCACCATCGCCCGGGTGGGATTGATCACGGCCGGGGCGCTCTTCATCATCGCGATGGGCATGAGCCGGGTGTTCCTAGGCCATCACTGGATGACCGACGTGATCTTCGGCTGGGCGCTCGGCCTGGGCTGGGTGGGCATCGTGATCCTGGCGCATCGGCTGTTCCACGTGATCAGGCACCGGGAACGGACCGGCCCGGCGCCCACCTTCGACAACGGCCAGCGCCTGCGCGAGAAGGCGCCGGACGGGCACCACGACGCCGAAACGGCGCATCGTCGCGGGGCGGCGGACGAGGCCGGGACACCCGGCGGGCGGGGGCGGTCCGAAGCGTCCGGATGATAGTTTTGACCCATGCGCACTCTCGTTGTCGACCACCCGCTGGTGGCCCATAAGCTCACCGTTCTGCGGGACAAGAACACCCCGTCACCCGTCTTCCGCCAGCTCACCGAAGAGCTGGTCACGCTGCTGGCGTACGAGGCAACCCGCGACGTCCGCACCGAACCGGTCACCATCGAGACCCCGGTCAGCACCACCATCGGCACGGCCTTCACCAAGCCCACCCCGCTGGTGGTCCCGATCCTCCGCGCCGGCCTCGGCATGCTCGAGGGCATGACCAAGCTGGTCCCCACCGCGGAGGTCGGCTTCCTGGGCATGGCCCGCGACGAGGAAACCCTGGACATCATCACCTACGCCGAGCGGCTCCCCGAGGACCTGACCGACCGTCAGATCTTCGTCCTGGACCCCATGCTGGCCACCGGCGGCACCCTGCGCGAGGCGATCAAGTTCCTCTTCAAGCGCGGCGCCTCCGACGTCACCTGCATCTGCCTGCTGGCCGCCCCCGAGGGCCTGGCCAAGCTGGAGGAAGAGCTCTCCGACGCCAACGTCACGATCGTGTTGGCCTCCATCGACGAGAAGCTGAACGAGAAGTCCTACATCGTCCCCGGCCTGGGCGACGCTGGCGACCGGCTCTACGGCATCGCCGGGTAGCGCGTCCGCTTTCCCTCGGGCCGCTGAACGGGCCGCCCGGGGATACAGCAAAGGCACCGGATCTGACGAGATCCGGTGCCTTTGCTGTATCTGCGCGGGGTGGCGTCAGCCTTGGCGGCTTAGTACCAGTTGTTCGCGTAGTGGAAGTTCAGGGCGCCGCAGGGGGAGCCGTACCGTTCCTGCACGTACTGCAGGCCCCAGTTGATCTGGGTGCGGTAGTTGGTCATGTAGTCCGCGCCGGCGCTGGCCATCTTCTCGGCCGGGAGGGACTGGACCACGCCGTAGGCACCGCTGGACGGGTTGGTGGCCGTGGTCTTCCAGTCCGATTCGCGGGTCCAGAGCTTCATCAGGCACTGCATCTCGCTCGGGGCCCAGCCGTGGGCCGGCAGCTGCGAGGCGGCGTAGGCCTGTGCGCCGGCGGGATCGTCGACGGCCACTGGCTGCGGGGCCGGGGCGGGTGCCGCGGCGGGAGCCGGAGCAGCCGGTGCGGGGGCCGGCGTGGACGGAGCGGGGGTGGACGGAGCCGGGGTCTCGGGGGTGACCTTGGAGGCCTGGGCTTCGACGCTGGCCGGTGCCGTGGCCGGGGTGTAGCTGCCGAGCCGTTCCAGGTCGGAGAGCTGCAGGGCCGGGGCCTGGGTGGCGGTCGCGACCGGGGCGGTGGTGCCGGTGGCCTGGCCTGCGGCGCCGGCGCCCAGCAGCACGGCGGCCGCGGTCAGCGCGACGGCGGTGAGCTTGCCCTTGGAGCCAAAGCTGGCGCGGCCTCGGGTGGCCGAGCCCTGGGCCGGGTCGGCGCGGTGGCGCGCGACGTCGGCCGAGGAGGTGCGTTTAGCGCCTTTTAGGCGCACGGGTGCCTTGTGTTCAGTCATGTTCGCCTCTCAACGCCTACGGAGTTAGCTGTCGGGTTCGGAAGAGAAATCCGGCCGCTCGGATGATCAACGAGTCGGCTTAACCCCAAGGGGTGCATGGATGCAGGTGCCCGGGAACTCTGGGTTCCCCGTCTCTGCCTCAATCCATGGAATCCGGGAAGCGGCAGAGTTTGGCGTCAGACCCGGATATGCGGCCAGATCGATGGCCGCACCATAAAAACGGTACCGGACTTTCTCCCTCATGTCACATTTAGGTAACGCCGCGGTGTGGCTGGTTGCCGATTTGCAGTGGGCGGGTCCTGTGTTTCGGGCCGTTTCGACGGTTCCCTGCATGCCCGACGCTTGGAGACGTCTACGCGGCAGGGAACCGTCGAAACGGCGGACCGTCCGGGGCGGCTACTTCGCCAGCAGGTACACCGTGGTGCCGCCGACGCTCTGGGCGGGGTAGGTGGCCGTCACCCAGTCGGCGATCCTGGCGGCGTCGTCGGATCCGCTTTCGCCCTGCATGGTGCGGCCGGCGATGAAGTAGTGGATCCGGCCTTCGGCGACGTACTGCTGGAACTGCTCGAGAGTGGGTGCGGGGTCGGTGCCGTTGAACCCGCCCACGGCCATCACGGGCAGCTGCGTGGCGAGCTGGTAACCGGCGGCGTTGTTGGACCCGACGACGGCGGCCGCCCAGGTGTAACGGCCGGCGTCCGTTTCGAGGGCATCCACCAAGGCAGACGACGGGGTGGTCGCGCCGAGGAGCCCGCCCATTCCGCCGCCCATGCCCCCGCCCTGGCCGCGGACGGTGCCGTTTGCCCCGTTGCCGTTTGCCCCGTTGCTGTTGGCCCCGGTGCCGTTGGTCGGGCCGAAGGGATTGCCCTGCGCGTTGCCCATGGCTCCGCCCGTGCCGCCGAACATGGCCGGCAGGCCCGCCCGGCCACCCACCGCAGGCCCCGCGCTGACGATCGAGCCGGAGTGCGCGGTGGCGGCGGTGGACAGCGAGTACGCCAGGGGACCGGCGAGGGCCGCGACGACGGCGAGTCCCGCCGTCGTACGTCCCAAGAGCGCCGCTGTCGGGCCGCCAGGGGACAGCGGGCCAGTGGTCCCGGCGGCGGACGCGCCGGCGACCCGGGCCCGGACGGCCGGAACCATCACCCCGACGGCCGCTGCCAGCGCCACGGCCAGCACCAGCCAGCGCAGCCACGGAACGAACGCGGGCGTGCGGCCCAGCAGCTCGAAAGCCATGAAACCGGCCGCGGCCACCGCGGCGGCGAGCGTCCCGGCGGCACCGGGTTGATCCCGCCGCTGCCACAGCAGCACCGACCCCAGACCGGCCAACCCGGCGACCCCCGGGGCCAGCGCCACCATGTAATACGGGTGGATGATGCCGGCCATCAGGCTGAACGTCAGCCCGGTGACTAGCACCCAGCCGCCCCAGACCACCACGGAGGCGCGGACGGCGTCGGTCCGTGGCGCCCGCCGGCCCAGCCACAGCAGCCCAGCCGCCAGCAGCAGCACCGACGGCAGCAGCCAGGCGATCTGCCCGCCGAACTCGCTGTTGAAAAGCCGGAGCAGGCCGGGGGTGCCCCAGCCGTTGCCGCCGCCGACGCTCCCCGTCTCGTCCCCGCTGAGCCGGCCCAGGCCGTTGTAGCCCAGGGTCAGTTCCAGGATGGAGTTGCCCTGCGAGCCGCCGATGTAGGGCCGGTCAGCCGCCGGGGTGAGCTCGACGGCGGCCAGCCACCAGCCGGCCGCCACCACCATCGCCGCTCCCGTGGCGAGCAGGTGCAGCAGCCGCCGGCCCAGGCCGGCGCGTGCGGCGAGCAGGTAGGCCGCGGTGAAGCCCGGGACCACCAGCAGCACCTGCAGCTGCTTGGTCAGGAACCCGAAGCCCAGCAGCACCCCGGCCAGGAGCAGCCAGCGCAGCCGGGCGTCCTGGATGGCGCGCAGCACCGCGTAGGCTGCGGCCGTCATCAGCAGGACCAGCAGGGCATCCGGGTTGTTGAAGCGGAACATCAGCACGGCCACGGGGGTCAGGGCCATCACGGCCCCGGCGATCAGTCCGGCGCGGTGGGCCAGCCGGGCGTCCGCCGTCGCGGGTGCGGCGGCCCGGCGGACGGCCAGGTAGACCAGCCACACCGTCGCGACACCCATCAGAGCCTCGGGCGCCAGGACGCTCCAGGAGCTCAGCCCGAAAAGCCGCACGGACAGGCCCATCACCCAGAGCGACGCCGGCGGCTTGTCCACCGTGATGGCGTTTGCCGCGTCCGAGGAGCCAAAGAACCAGGCCGTCCAGTCCTGCGAGCCGGCCTGCGCCGCCGCGGAGTAGAAGGCGTTCGCCCAGCCGGAGGCGCCGAGGTTCCAGAGGTAGAGCACCGCGGTTCCGGCAAGCAGGGCGGCCAGTTCCGCCCGCTGTGCCATGACCTGGCGCCGGGATAGGGGCGGCAAGGGGTGCTGCCGAGTGGACGCCTGCGGCCGGAGGTTCCGGCGGCGGCGACCGCGCCACCGCGGGTGGCGCAGCCCGGAGCCGGCAGCCTCAGTCGCCGGGCTTGCTCCGGGCCCGGGCCCGGCGGGGGAAGTGACGGCGGAGCCGGTGCTTGTGAGGTCGGTGCAAGCGGTCATGGCCTAGCCCGCCAGCTTGTAGACGGTGGTGGAGCCGACGGTCTGTGCCTGGTAGTTGGCGGCAACCCAGGCCGCGACCTCGGAGTTTCCGCCCCGGCCGCCGCCCATACCGCCCATGCCGCCGCCGGCGATGAAGTAGCCGATCTCGCCGCGGTCCACCATGGCTTGGAACTGGGCCAGGGTGGGATAGGGGTCGCCGCCGTTCCAGCCGCCGAGGGCAATCACGTTGGTGCCGGTGGCGAGCTCCAGGTCCGCGGCGGAGGTGGCGCCGGAGACGATTCCCGACCATTTCGCCGTCGAGGTTTTCAACAGTGCGGCGAGCTCAGTTGAGGCGGTTGCGCCTCCCGGGCCCCCAGCGCCTCCCGCGGTGGGGCCAGCCGCGTTCGGTGCCGCCGTGTCCTGGCCGCCGGGGAAGCCGGTGCCGTCGGTGCTTCCCGTCCCGGTGCCGCGCCTTCGAGCCACGCCCGCA
>NZ_JBFBKP010000015.1:58305-67652 GCF_040702285.1 Arthrobacter sp. NPDC080086 | reverse complement strand
CCCTATTTATGCAGTGATCAGCCGGCGTTGATGGCGGACTTCTGCTGCTGTGCCGCCCAGGCGGCGTAGCTGCCGTCGAGTTCGACGACGTCGTAGCCGGCGCGGCGCAGGGCGCTGGCCGCTACGGAGTTCCGGACGCCGCTCTGGCAGTAGGAGACGATGGTGCCCTTCGCCGGGAGTTCGTCCAGGTGCCACATGATGCGGCCGCCGCTGAGCTGGTAGGAGCCGGGGATGTGGCCGGCCGCGTGCTCGGTCTTGTTGCGGACGTCCAGCACCATGGCGGCCTCGAAGCCCTCGAGTTCCTCGGGCTGGATCAGACGCGGCACAGAGATCGGCAGGCCTTCGAGCCCGGTGACGTACCCGGCGACCTTGTCGATGCCGACGCGGACCAGGTGGTCCCACATCTCCATTGCAGCGGTCTGGTCCGGGGCGAGCAGGACTAGCGGGGCCTTGTCCTTTTCGGGGTCGACCACCCAGGCGCCGAAGCTTGCGGTGGACTTGCCGGCGGGGACGTTGACCGAACCGGTGACGGTGCCCTCGTGGACCTGGGCGTTGGCGCGGGTGTCAACGAAGATGACCTTGTCCGCGGCGAGATCCTTGGCGACGTCGGCCGTATCCAACTCTGCCAGGGGTGCACGCTCGCCCATAACGGCGGGGCCTTCACGGTTTTCGCGCTTCATGCGGGCGAAGTAGGCGTGCGCATCCGGCTGGCCGTCGAGGAGTTCGTTGATGAAGCCTTCCTCGTCGTTGGCCGCCAGATACGGGCCCCACCAGGCGTAGAGGCGCTCGTAGCCCACAGTGGAAGACGGAATGGCGCCGAGAGCCTTGCCACAGGCGCTGCCGGCGCCGTGGCCCGGGTGGACCTGGACGTGGTCCGGCAAGGTCAGGAACTTGTCCCGCAGGCTGGCGAAGAGCCGCTTGGCGCCCTCGAAGCGGGTGTCGACGCCGCCGGCGGCCTCGTCGAGGAGGTCCGGGCGGCCTAGGTCGCCGGAGAACACGAAGTCACCGGAGAGCAGGTAGCCGGGCCGGTCCGCGAACGCGCCATCGGTGATGAGGAACGAGAGGTGTTCCGGGGTGTGGCCCGGGGTGTGGAGGGCCTTGACGGTGATGTTGCCGAGGGTGATCTCGTCGTTGTCGTTGAGGCGCTCGGCGTCGAAGCCGTACTGCCAGTCCGCCCCGCCCTCGCCGGAGACGTACGCGGTGGCGCCGGTGGCGGCGGCCAGCTCGCGGGTGCCGGAGAGGAAGTCGGCGTGGATGTGGGTCTCGGTCACCGCGACGATGGTCATCCCGTTGGCCGCCGCCAGGTTCTTGTACACGGCGATATCACGACGGGGATCGACCACCAGGGCCCGGCCCTTTGCCTGGCAGCCAATGAAGTAGCTGGCCTGGGCGAGGTCTTCGTCATAGATGCGCTCGATAAGCATGGGACTCTCTTTCGTTGGCGTCCAGGAGGAGGATCCTCCGGTGGTCTACACACAACGATAATACCCCCGGGGGTATGTTGCAAGCGCTGGCAATCCGGGCCGGGGGCGCCCGGGAGCATGGGCCCGGACGGCCTCCAAGAGATGGCAGGGAAAGAGATTTCGGCGAGCGGGCACAAAATGGGGGTCGAGCGCGTTGTACCTGAACCAGCAACCAGACAGCAAAGAAAAGAGCACACCACACGTGGCAACCGACTACGACGAAGTACGCCCCGACGTCGCCGAATCCCGCAACGCTTCCCTCGAAGCCCTGAAGTCCGCCAACTCCCCCGACGCCCGCAGCGTCGTGCTGGAACTCGACGAGGCCGACACGGTCGACGGCGTCGAACTCCCCGGCGCCGACCTTTCGGGCGAGGAACTGATCGTCCAGGTGATCCCGCAGGCCTCCGACGAGTTCACCTGCTACTCCTGCTTCCTGGTCCGGCACCGGTCCCAGATCGCCCGCGAAAAGGACGGTCACGCCTACTGCACCGATTGCGAAGGCTGACGGCGGCTCACCGCCACCACAGAAGAACCGGCTAGGCGCCGCGTTCGTCGCGACGGCGGAAAGAGCCCGGCCACTCGGACCGGCGGATCCGCTTGAGTTCCTCAACAGGTCCCGGCAGGCCCCATTCGTCCCGGCCCAGCCGGGACAGGGGGCCTAGCCGGTCGATCAGCGGATGGTCACCGGCCAGGACGTCCCCGGCCACCACGGCATGGGTGACCTCCCCGAAAATCAGGACACAATCCCCCATCGGCTGCGTCGCGTGAAGCCGGCACTCGAAAGCCGCGGGCGACTCGGCCACACGCGGCACGGAGACCGTCCTGCCCGGCTCCCGGGTGAGGCCGGCGGCGTCGAACTCGCTCACGTCGGCCGGAAAATTCGTTCCGGTGGCATTGACCTCGGCCATGAGCGAGACGGGTGCGAAGTTCACCACGAACTCCCCGCGCTCCGTGATGTTCCGCAACGTGTCCTTCCGGCCCACCGAGGTGAACTGGAGGATGGGTGGCGTCACCGACGCCACCGTATAGAACGAATGCGGCGCGAGGTTGTCCACACCCCCCGCGGACGTGCTGGAGACCCACGCGATGGGCCGCGGCACCACCAGGGCCGTGAGCAGCCGGTAGAACTCGGCGGAGGACAGGTCCGAGGGGCTGAAATCCTTGCGCATGGGCCCAGCCTAGCGAGGCCCGCGCCGGGACCCGGGACGCGGGGCATCGGGGCGGGGTTGCCGGCTCGCCGGCGCCCCCACTCCCGCTTAACGGCAGAAATCCGCCCGGGCATCGCGCCCGGACGAATTCCCACCGATCTTCCCTCTTTCGGAACCGTCAGCCGGCCGCCCCTAGCGGGCGGACCAGCCGCCGTCCATGGTGTAGCTCGCGCCGGTGACCATGCCGGCGTCGTCGGAGGACAGCCAGGCCACCAACGAGGCGACCTCCTCCGGTTCCACGAGCCGCTTCACGGCCGCCTCGGTCAGCATGATCTTGGCCAGCACCTCGGACTCGGGGATGCCGTGGACCTTGGCCTGGTCCGCCACCTGCGACTCCACCAGCGGGGTCCGGACGTAGCCCGGGTTGACGCAGTTGGAGGTGACGCCGTGCGCGCCGCCCTCCAGCGCCGTAACCTTGCTCAGGCCCTCCAGGCCGTGCTTGGCCGAGACGTAGGCGCTCTTGAACGGCGAGGCCCGCAGCCCGTGGACCGATGAGAGGTTGATGATCCGGCCGAAGTTGTTCGCATACATGTGCGGCAGCGCGGCGCGGATCAGCAGGAACGGAGCCTCCAGCATCAGGGTCAGGATCCGGCGGAAATCGGCCGGATCAAAGTCCTCGATGGGGCTGATCCGCTGGATCCCGGCGTTGTTGACCAGGATGTCGCAGTCCAGGCTGAGCGACTGCAGAGAGTCGGTGTCGAACAGGTCGACGGCCCAAGCGGAGCCGCCCACCTCGTCCGCGAGGGCGGTCGCGGCGGCCTCATTGACGTCGGCCACCACCACCTTCGCGCCGCGGGCGGCCAGGGCGCGGACCGTAGCCGCGCCGATGCCGCTCGCTCCGCCGGTGACCAGGGCCTTGCGGCCGTTGAGTGAGTTTTCCATATACCCAGCCTTCCAGTTCAGAATTTGACGAGTGCTGCGGGTGCTGCTGTCCGGGTCAGCGGACGGCGGCTACGGCCAGGCCTTCACGCTCGGCGTCGGCCCGGTCCACGTCCTCCAGTGCGATGCCCTTGGTTTCCTTCAGGGTCAGCACGGTGGCCGCGGTGATGACACATGCCACCACGAGGTAGATGGCGGTGGGCAGCCAGGAGTTGGTGTCCTTCAGCCAGGCGGTGGCCAGCAGCGGTGCCAGCGAACCGGCGAAGATCGAGGTGACCTGGGAGCCGAGGGAGACGCCGGCGTAACGCATCCGGGTGGGGAACAGCTCGGCCATCAGGGCCGGCTGGCCGGCGTACATGAAGCCGTGCAGGCAGAGGCCTATGGTCACGGCCAGGACGATGACGACGGCGTTCTTGGTGTCGAACATCGGGAAGGCGAAGAACGGCCAGGTGGCGCCGGAGATGGCACCGACGAGGTACACCGGCTTGCGGCCCCAGCTGTCCACCAGACGGCCGATCTGCGGGATGACCAGGAAGTGCACCAGGTGCGCGATCAGCAGGGCCAGCAGCAGGGACGAGGTGTCGTACTTGTCCACGGTCTTCAGGTAGACGATCGAGAAGCTGACCACCAGGTAGTACATGATGTTCTCGGCGAAGCGCAGGCCCATGGACTGCAGGATGCCCTTCGGGTACTTGCGGATGACCTCGCGGACGCCGTAGCTGGCGGCCTGCTCGGCTTCCAGCTGCGCCTTGGCCTCAAGGAAGATCGGCGCCTCGGAAACGTTGGTGCGGATGTAGTAACCGACGAAGACGATCACGGCGGAGAGCCAGAACGCCACGCGCCAGCCCCAGCCGAGGAAGTCCGCGGCGCTGAGCGTGTTGGACATGATGAACAGCACCAGGGTGGCCAGCAGGTTGCCCACCGGCACGGCGGCCTGCGGCCAGCTGGCCCAGAATCCGCGGCCCTCGTTGGGGCTGTGCTCGGCAACCAGGAGGACGGCGCCGCCCCACTCACCGCCCAGGGCGAAGCCCTGGATGAAGCGCAGGATGACCAGCAAGGCCGGGGCGAGGTACCCGATGTCGACGAAGCCCGGGAGGCAGCCCATCAGGAAGGTGGACACGCCGATGATGACGATAGTGAGCTGCAGGGTGGGCTTGCGGCCCAGCTTGTCGCCGATCTGGCCGAAGACGATGCCGCCCAGCGGCCGGGCGACGAAGCCGACGGCGTAGGTCAGGAAGGCCTGGATGATGCCGTCCAGGTCGTTGCCCGTGGACGGGAAGAAGTACTTGCCAAAGACCAGGGTGGCTGCGGTGGCGTAGAGGAAGAATTCGTACCACTCGACGACCGTTCCCACCATGGAGGCGGCGACGATTTTCTTGAGGCCCTCGCCCTTGCGGGCGGCAGGCGGTGTTGCGGAGCGCTGTTCTACGCTCATAAGTAACTCCTAGGTGTCCACGGCGACACAGTGTGTGGTGCTTACCGTCGCGGTGCAATCAGCTGTGATGCACGGCACTGAAAATGGGCTTCATCGAGTATCGCCGCAGATTCGCCGCCGCTCAATGGCCAAAGCGGCACGATGTGTGTGCAGAATTGCAGATATGAATCTCAATCCGGACGACCTTCTGGTGCTGCTTGCCGTGTCCCGCTCGGCGAAATTTACGACGGCGGCGCAGTCCCTGGGCCTGAACCACACCACGGTCTCGCGCCGGATCGCCGCCCTGGAGAAGGCGCTGGGCGGGCGGGTCCTCTCCCGCGCCGCGGGCGGCTGGGAGCTGACGGACCTGGGAGCCGCCGCCGTCGCCGTCGCCGAGGAGGTGGAGGGCGCCGTGCGCTCCCTCGAGGAACCGGGGAAGACGCCGGACCCGGTGACCGGCGTCGTCCGGATGACCGCGACGGATGCCTTCAGCGCCTACATCGCCGCCCCGGCGGTGGCGAAGCTGCGCCACCAGCACCCCGGGCTGAGCGTGGAAATCATCACCGTGACCCGGCGGGCACTGCAGCAGCGCTCCGGCCTGGACATCGAGGTGGTGGTGGGCGAACCGCAGGTGCACCGCGCCGAGGCCTCGCGGCTGGGCGAGTACATGCTGGGGATGTACGCCTCCCGCGATTACGTGGCCGAGCACGGAACGCCCGCTTCGCTCGCCGAACTGGAGAGCCACCCGCTGGTCTACTTTGTCGACTCGATGCTGCAGGTGGATGACCTCGATGCCCCGCGCAGGCTGGTGCCGACCATGCGCGACGGGCTCAGCTCGACCAACGTTTTCGTGCACATCGAGGCCACCCGGGCCGGCGCCGGGGTGGGGTTCCTGCCCTGCTTCGCCGCGGACCTGCACCCGGACCTGGTGCGGCTGGTGTCGGACCAGGTCGCCGAGATGCTGCCCTACTGGATGGTGCTGCGGCCCGATTCGCTCCGCCGGCCCGCGGTGGCCGCCGTCGTCCAGGCCCTCCGCGAGGGGACGGACGCGCACCACGACGCGCTGATGGGCCGCGGCACGGGCCGGGCTTAGGGCTGCGCCGGGCTCTCCGGCTGGGCTGGATTCTCCAGGGAGGCGGGGGCGGCGTCGTGCCGGACGGCCGCGCCGGCGGCAAAGGAGCGGACCCGAGCGTCGTCCCACAGGTGAGCCGGCACGCCGCCGCCCAGCAGCCGCCGGGCCAGGCCCGGATCCCCACCGAGCGGTTCGTCGCTCCCGGCGATGATCATATTGCCGTAACGCCGCCCCTTGAGCATGGCCGGGTCGGCGATGATGACGGTGTGCCGGAAGGCCCCGGCGATGGCGGCCGCGTCCTCGCGGGCGTTGGTCAGCGCAGGGGCGTCCCCGGAGTTAACGACGTAGACGCCGCCCGGGCCCAGGAGACGCTTGGCATGGCCAACGAACTCGGCGGTGGTCAGCGGCCGCGGGGTCTGTGAGCCCGCGAAAACGTCCCGGATGATCAGGTCCCGGGTTTCGGGCGTCAGCGATTCGGTGACCTCCCGGGCCTCCCCGACCCGGAGCCGCAGCAGCGGGGCCTTGGGCAGGTCGAACCAGCCGCGGACGTATTCCGCCAGCTTGCCATCCAGCTCCACCACCACCTGCCGGGCCTCCGGGTAGGCGGCATGGACGTAACGGGCCAGCGAGCACGCCCCGCCGCCCAGGTGCAGCGCACGCAGCCGGGGCGAGGCCGCCGTCGGCCAGCGGGACTCGACCAGGGCGGCAATCCAGCGCATGTATTCGAAGTCCAGGAACAACGGGTCCGCCAGGTCGATATGGGAGCTCATCACGCCGTTGATCCGCAGCAGCCAGCCGGTGGAATTGTCCTGGTCCGGAGCGAGTTCGCAGTCTCCGGTATCGATGGTGTAGACACCCGCCACGGGCCCGGTTTTACCCGCCCCCCTTGCCGTGTCGGGGGCCCCGGAACCGGCCTGCCGCCCCTGCGTTTCCTCGGCCGCGGCGGCTCCGCGCCGGGCGGCCCTGCCCTTCTTCGCCATCAGCCGTCAGCCCTCTCGCCCATGCCCCAACCCTATCGGCCCGTCCCGGACCAAGTCCCGGGCGGCCCTTGTGAATGGAAGCAAAGTTTGCTTACTATTTGTTAGTAATCATGCTTACTATTCGGGTTCCGGTGCTGCCGCACGGCGGCCGGGCCTCAGATCTAAAAGCGGATCTTCAAGGAAAGAGAGCGACGATGACAGAGAACCAATGGCCCCAGGACGGCACCTACGGCACGCCGGGTGACGCGCAGGACGAGCTACGCCCCCGCACCACGTTCCCATCGGCGGCAAACTCCGGCACGGAGCATGTCAGCACGGAGCATGCCGGCACGGGTTACCCCGCGACGGAGTACCCGGCTGCAGGGACCACCGGCGGTTACGCTGGCGGACAGGCGTCCTCCGGCACCGGCTCCTTCGACACTGACTCCTACAGCACCGACTCGTACAGCACCGGCGGAACCGGAACGTCGTCCAAGACCGACGCGGCCAAGGATGAGGCCGCCGAGGTCAAGGACCAGGCCGTTGACTCGGCCCAGAACGTCGCCGAGACCGCCAAGACCGAGGCAGCCAACGTCGCCTCCGAGGTCAAGAGCAACGCCCGCAACCTGCTGGACCAGGCCCGAACGGACCTCACCGAGCAGGCCGGCAACCAGCAGCAGAAGGCAGCCCAGGGCCTGCACTCGATCTCCAGCGAACTCCACACCATGGCCCGCGCCTCTGATCAGCCCGGCGTAGCCACCGACCTGGTCCGCCAGGCCGCCGAGCGCTCCGCCTCCGTCGCCACCTGGCTCGAGAACCGGGATCCGGGCTCGCTCCTGACCGAGGTCAAGTCCTTTGCACGCCAGCGTCCCGGCGCCTTCCTGCTGGCAGCCGCCGGCGCCGGCATCCTGGCCGGACGCCTGAGCCGCAACCTCAGCGCCGGTGCCCCGGAGCAGTCCGCCAACGGCTCCGCCGGCGCCGCCTCCCGCGCACCGCAGCCCGTCACCCGGGTGCCCGATGCCGGCGTCGCGGTTCCGCCGCCGCCGGTGCAGTACCCGGAAGCCACCACGGCCGCCCACGCGGACACCTACCCGCCCAACCCGCTGGAGGGAGAGGGCTCCGGCGCCCACGCCGGGAGCTGGGCCGAGGACCCGCTGGAGGCGGATCCGTACCGCGTCGATCCCGGCGTCGACCCGGACCGTAAGGACCCGTTCGACGGCGGACGCCGATGAGCACCGAGATGCCGCTGGGCGCCCACGCCCAGGCCACGGACGCCCACGTGAAAGCGGAGACCACCTCCCTGGGTGATTTGCTCGGGGACGTCACCCGGGATCTTTCCACCCTGATGCGCCAGGAACTGGAGCTCGCGAAGGCGGAACTGAAGCAGACCACCAGCCGGGCCGGGAAAGGCAGCGGCCTGCTGGCCGGCGCCGGAGTGGCGGGCCACTTTGTCCTGCTGTTCCTCTCCCTGGCCCTCTGGTGGGGCCTCGGAACCCTGATGGGACTCGGATGGTCCGGCGTCATTGTCGCCGTCATCTGGGGCATCATCGGCGCCGTCATGGCCTCCATGGGCCGCAAGGAGCTCAAGGCGATGAAGGGCCTTCCCCAGACCGCCGAGACCATCCAGGAAATTCCCCCCACTCTCAAGCCCAGCCACTAAAGCGAGGAAAGACAATGAGTCAGAACCCGGATGCCATCCGTGCCGACATCGAAGCAACCCGCGCACGGCTCGGAACCAACGTCGACGCCGTGGCGGACAAGGTCACCCCGTCCAACATCGTCCAGCGCCAGACCGACAAGGTCAAAGACGCAGTCTTCGGAGCGAAGGAGAAAGTCATGGGAGCAGCCGACCACGCCGGCAGCAGCACCGGAGCGCACTTCAGCGATGCCGGCTCTGCTGTTTCCGACGCACCCCACCAGGTGAAGGCCAAGACCCAGGGCAGCCCGCTCGCCGCAGGCCTCATCGCCTTCGGCGCCGGCCTCCTGGTCTCCGCCCTGATCCCGGCCAGCCAGAAGGAACGGGAGGCCGCCGATGCACTGAAGTCGGCAGCCGAGCCGCTCACCACGGAGCTGGGCCAGGCGGCACAGCACGTGGCCGAGGGTCTCAAGGAACCCGCCCAGGCAGCCGTGGAAAACGTCAAGGCCACCGCCACCGACGCGGCCCAGAACGTCAAGGGCGAGGGCCAGACGGCCGTAGCCGACGTCAAGGACCGCGCCGCCGACGCCAAGGACAATGTCCAGCAGGCTTAGCCTGACCCGGATGGCGGCCGGGTGCCCCCCCCGACGCCGGGGCCGCCCGCCCCGGGGCGTAAACCCCAAAGAAGATTAACAAGGCCCCAAACCACACCCCCC